>NZ_JAATOS010000170.1:0-8084 GCF_011806505.1 Salipiger sp. HF18
GAGCGCGCAGACCCCGCGGGGCGTCCCCCGCCCCCCCGCCTATATCGACAGCGACGGCGTGGTGAACGAACCGCTCGAGATCAGGCTCGCGATCACCGCCGACGGCGAGCGGCTGAGCTTCGATTTCGCGGGCTCCAGCCCGCCCTGCCAGGGCCCGATGAACTCGGTCATCGCCACCACCCTGAGCTCGGTCTACCTCGCCATGCGGCACATCTTCCCCGATGTGCCGATCAGTGCCGGCGCCTTCGAGCCGCTGACCGTGCTGCGCCCCGAGGGCACTTTCCTCGATGCCCGCTACCCGCGCCCGGTCTCGGGCTGCGCCGCCGAGGTCAGCCAGCGCATCGCCGAGGCGGTGTTCGCGGCGCTGGTCGAGGCGCTGCCGGGCAAGGTCAGCGCGGCCCCCGCGGGCTCGTCGGGCAACTTCGCGCTTGGCGGCGAGGTGCCGGAGACCGGCCAGAGCTACGTGATGTACCAGATCTCGGGTGGCGGCTACGGCGGCTACGCGGGCGGCGACGGCATCTCGAACGGCTGCTCGACCATCGGCATCTCGAAGGCGCCGCCGGTCGAGATCATGGAGCAGCAGTTCCCGGTGCTCTACCACCGCTACGCCCTGCGCGAGGGGTCGGGCGGGGCGGGCGCGCAGCGCGGCGGCTTCGGGCTCGACTACGAGGTCGAGATCCTCAGGGGCAACGCGCGGGCGAGCTTCGTGATGGACCACGGCCGCTTCGGGCCGCAGGGCGTGCTCGGCGGCGGAGACGGCGCGGTGAACGAGGTGCGGGTGACGCGGGGCGGCGAGAGCTTCACGCCCGAGCACCTCTCCAAGGCGCAGGACATCTCGCTGGCGGCGGGCGACCGGGTGCGGGTGAAGACACCCGGCGGCGGCGGCTATGGCGATCCTGCGATGCGCGACCGTGCGCTGGTGGCCGAGGACGTCCGGCTCGGGCGCTACACGGCCGAGGAAGCAGAGGCGCTGTTCGGCGGCGCCTGACCTCAAGGGGGCAGGGGCTCGCGGCGTGCGCCCGGAACCGATTTCCCCGGCCGTCCCCCCCTGTCCGGGCGCCGGCATCTCCTGACCCGTGGCGATCGGGCGCTCTTCACGGAGGACACGCGGTCCGGGGTCTTCCTGCAATGCCCCATGGCCCGGGCACTGCCCCGAGACCCAGCGCCCGAGGTCCGGTGCCCGAGACCCATGGCCCGGGCACTGGCCCCCAAGGCCCCGAGAACACGGCCCTCGCCCCGCAGGCTCCGTGGCGCCAAGCGCCTAGTCCTCATCGTCGGCGTCGGGGTCCTTGAGTTCGACCTCGCCGGCGGCGACGAGGTCGCGGATGGCCGAAATTACCTGGTTCATCGCCGCCTCGCCCTTCTTGGCGCTGACCGACATGCCCGCCGCCTCTTCGCGGAGGGAGCCCGACATGCGCTTGGACATGTTCTCGAGCATGAACTCCACCGCCGCCATCTCGGCCTCGGAGGAGGCGGAGGCGATGGCGGTGGCGAGCACGTCTGTAGGCACGTCGCGGGTGATCTTGGGCACGTCCGACTTCTTGAGACGCTCGGGGATGTTGGCGAAGGTGAAGATTGCCTTGCGCACCCTTTCGGCGAATTCCCTGTCGGTCTCTTCCAGCCCCTCCAGCAGCTCGTCGCGCTTGGCGCTGGCGGCGTAGTTGAGGATCGCGCCGACCCGCTCGTCGGGCTTCTTCTCGAAGGCCTTGGGCGGCTCGGCGTCGAGCTGCGCGGCCAGCGACAGGCCGATGCGGTCCACCGCCTCGGGGCTGACGCCGGCGGTCATCGAGATCGCGTAGGAGATCCGGCGGGCTCGGTCGCCGGGCAGTCGGGCGATGACCTTGGCGGCCTTGGCGGTGTCGATCTTCGACATCATCACCGCGGCGATCTCGATCGACTCGCCCACGACCAGCGCCTCGAGCCGTTCCTCGTCGAGCTTGTTGATCCGTTCCCACGGGTCGCCGGTCTGGCGCACGCCGGCCTCCTTGCGCAGCCGCGCGGCGGTGCGGTGGCTGATCCTGCCGTCGAGCGCCGACAGCGCGCCCGCCATGTCGCCGGGAAAGGACATGCCGACGCTCTCGAGCTCGTCGGCGAATTCCTCGATCACCTGGTTCAGCGTCTCGCGGTCGACGTAGCGCATGCGCCCGAGCTGCTGGGTGAGCTCGGCCTGAAGGTCGTCGGGCAGCGAGGACAGCGGCACATCCGCATCCTCGTTCAGCAGGAACTGCACGATGATTGCCGCCTTGGCGCGGCGGGTGAGCCCCGCGGGACCGCCCATCGGGCCCGGAAGTGCTGCGAACGGGGAAAGATTCGGCATCTTGGATCGCTCCGGTCGGGATGCCCAAGTGCTACCGCGGCTGGGTTAACGAAGCCTCACCGCGGGGCCGTCCGATGCCGACGGATGCGGGAAAAACAAACGGATAAGGCGGCCGCGAACGGCCGCCTCGTGGTGTCCCGTGAGAGGTACGTCAGCCCGAAACAACCTTGCAGGTTCCGGACACGGAGTCGAAGACCGTGCCGTCGGCACACGTCATGCGCGCGTCGCTGTGTCCCATACAGTTTGCGCTCGCCGACAGTGGGGCCGCGATGAGTGCGGCGGCGGTCAGAAGAGCCTTGATCGTCATCTTGCGTCCTCCGTTTGGCGTGATTCAACGGTAGCACGAGTTTACCCTACGGCAAAAAAATTCCTCCGAGAGGCGCATTTCGGCGGGATCCCGCCCGCGTGCCGGTTTGCACCCCGTGGCAGGCCCTAGGGCAGGGGCGTGTCGGGCAGCACGAAGCGGGGCGTCAGCGCCTCCACGCAAGCGGAGTCGAGCTCGGCTCCGGGGTCGAGGATGAATTTCACGTTCATGTCCATGCCGCAGTCCGAGTAGAGGCTGGCGCCGTGGCCCGCGTTGGGGAAGATCACCACGCGGGAATTCCCGAGCGTCTCGGCAGCGAGCGGCGACCATTTCCACGACGTCTGGGAGTCGTTGGTGCCCCCCGCGACCAGCACCGGCACGTCGGAATGCACCGGCTCGTGAAAGCCCTCGCGCGGGGCCGGGTCGAAGAGCGCGCAGGTCTCGTACATGCTGCGGATCTCGGTCTGCATGACCTCGGTCGTCACCAGCGAATAGGGGAAGTCAGCGAGCCTTTGCTCGAACCCCTCGGGCGAGTTGTAGGGGAAATCCTCCTGGCAGGCGTAGATATAAAGCCCCATGACGCCTTCAACGGCGCTCTCGAATCCGGTGATCTCGGTCTCGCCCAGATCGAAGGTGCGGCGCACGTCGTCCTCGCTCATGGCGGCCACCAGTGACAGCAGCGCCTCGCGGTCGGGGCCGACGAAATGGCTGCCCACCCAATCGGCGATGGCCTCGCGGCTGCGCGGGCCGGCGAGCATCCGGGCGTAGTCCCTGGCCGCGGCGAAGAGCCTCTCGCGGGTCAGGTCGCGCCCGGCCTCGGTGACACGCTGGTCGAAGGCCTCGGCGACCGAAACCGCGGTCACGCCGGTCACGAGGTCATGCTTCAGTTGTTGCAGCGCGGCGGCGACGGTCCTGGTCTGCGCCTGCATGGATTGCGCCGTGGCCAGTGCCGCCAGCGCCAGCGCGCGCTCGTCGTCGCTGAGACGCTCGGCGCCGCCGTCGAGCAGGTCGGCGGGCTGCTTCAGCTCGGGCTCGAGAAAGGTGTCGAGATACCAGTCGAGCGTGGTGGCATCGCCCTCGGAGAGCTCGTGGATGATGCGGGGCAGGTAGGCGGTCAGCTCGCGCGCCCACAGCGCGCTGTGGGCGGTGCGCTGGCTCACCAGCGTGTAGAAGAGCGAGGCCGAGATCTCGGGCTTGCCCCGGGCGGCGGGCACCGGCGTCTCGGTCAGGATGTCGCCGAGCGCCTCGGTCTTCTCGCGCAGGTCGGGGTAGGCCGCGGCGCAGCCCTCGTCCGCGGCGCATTGGTCGAACATCGCCTCGAGCGCGTCGGCATGGGGGCCGAAGAGGTCGTCGTAGAGCTGGACGTTGGGCGGGGCCACGCCGTCGATGATCACCGCGCGCACGCCCTCGGGCGCGGTACGCAGCACCTCGAGCGCCAGCCGTGAGCCGTAGGAGATGCCGAAGATGTTGTATTCCGGGTATCCGAGCGCCGACATCACCGCCTGCACGTCACGGGCATTGTTGGCGGTGTTGTAGGCAGACAGATCCGCGTCGCTGGCCTTGAGTTCTTCGATGCAGGGGGCGAGCAGGGTCTCGTCGCTGAGCTCTTCGCCCTCGATCTCGGGCTTTCCGGCGGATTTGCGGACGATGCCGACGATGTTCTCTGCCATCGCCTCGTGGCAGCGCACTGTGGTCGATGACAGCATCGCGGCACGCTGGTCGAAGCTCACCACGTCGCGATGGGCGCGGTGGCCGCCGAGGATCACGTCGGTCATCGCGGCGATGGAGGCGAGGCTGCCGCCTGCGGGGCCGCCGTGCAGGTAGACGATGGCGTCGGGGAAGGGCTGGGTGGTTTGGGCGCGCCCGACCGCGAACTCGAGCGGGACGCGGCGGCCGTCGGGAAGGTCATAGTCCTCGGGCACGCTCACCGTGCCGCAGATCAGCGTGTGGCCTTCGATGTCGAGGGGCGACGTGGTCTCGGGGCAGGCCTCGACGGTGACCGGGTAGCGGGTGTCGAAGCCGCCGTCGCGCAGGGTGTCGAAGGCGGGGTCGGGTTCGGAGGTGAGCAGGGCCACGGCGGCGATGATCTGTTCGGGGGTCATGTCGGCGCTCCGTCTGGGCTGCGGAGCCGCGCAAGTGCCGCTCCGCTGGCAGGACCATTAGGAGCGGCACGGGGGCTTGGGTCAACCTCCGGGGTGTGTTCGGAGGATCGTGTCCCGGGTCTTGTCGTAGGTCGTGGGTCGTCTCCGGGGCAGGGCGCCCCCGGAAGGGCGCGATCAGGCCTCGCCGAAGACGCGGCGGAAGATCGTGTCGACGTGCTTGGTGTGGTAGCCCATGTCGAACTTCTCTTTGATGCCGTCGACGCCGAGCGCCTTGACCACCTCTTCGTCGGCCAGCAGCAGGTCACGGAAGTCGAGACGCTCTTCCCAGACCTTGAGCGCGTTGCGCTGGACCATGGAATAGGCGTCCTCGCGGCTCACGCCGGCCTGGGTCAGCGCCAGCAGCACCCGCTGCGACATCACCAGACCCGGGAACTTGTTCATGTTGTCGAGCATGTTCTGCGGGTAGATGATCATCTTGTCGACGACGCCCGCGAGGCGGTTCAGCGCGAAGTCGAGGGTGATGGTGGCGTCCGGGCCGATGCCGCGCTCGACCGAGGAGTGCGAAATGTCGCGCTCGTGCCAGAGGGCCACGTTCTCCATCGCAGGGATCACCGTCATGCGCACGAGGCGGGCGAGGCCGGTGAGGTTCTCGGTCAGCACCGGGTTCTTCTTGTGCGGCATCGCCGAGGAGCCCTTCTGGCCCATCGAGAAGAACTCGGCGCCTTCGAGCACCTCGGTGCGCTGCATGTGGCGGATCTCGATGGCGATGTTCTCGATGCTGCTGGCGATGACGCCGAGCGTGGCGAAGAACATGGCGTGGCGGTCACGCGGGATGACCTTGGTCGAGATCGGCTCGGGGCGCAGGCCGAGCTTTTCGCAGACGTGCTCCTCGACCGCCGGGTCGATGTTGGCGAAGGTGCCGACGGCACCCGAGATCGCGCCGGTGGCAATTTCCCACTTGGCCTTCTCGAGACGGTTCTTGTTGCGGTCCATCTCGGCGTAGAAGCGCGCGAAGGTGAGGCCCATGGTGGTGGGCTCGGCGTGGATGCCGTGGCTGCGGCCAACGCGGACGGTGTCCTTGTGCTCGAAGGCGCGCTTCTTGAGCGCGGCGAGGACCTTGTCGACGCCGCCCAGCAGGAGGTCGGCGGCGCGCACCAGCTGCACGTTGAGGCAGGTGTCGAGCACGTCGGAGCTGGTCATGCCCTGGTGCACGAAGCGGGCCTCGTCCGAGCCCACGTGCTCGGCCAGGTGGGTGAGGAAGGCGATGACGTCGTGCTTGGTGACGGCCTCGATCTCGTCGATGCGGGCGACGTCGAACTCGACATCCTTGGCCTTCCACACGGCGTCGGCGTTCTCTTGCGGGATCACGCCAAGCTTCGCCTGGGCGTCGCAGGCGTGGGCCTCGATCTCGTACCAGATGCGGAACTTGGTGGCGGGCTCCCAGATCGCGGTCATCTCGGGGCGGGCGTAACGGGGGATCATGGGCGGTCCTCGGGGTTGCACTGGAATTGCGCGCGTCATAGGGCGGAAGGGCCGTGGCGGCAAGTGTGGAGGCTGTCGCGCGGTGTCCGGGGCCTGTCGCGGGCGGCACGGGCGGAGGGGGGGCTCTGCCCCCCGCGCTGTCGCGCTCCCCCCGGAGTTTATGGGCAAGATGAAGGAGCGGGCCGTGCGCGGGCTGGAGGCGTTTATCGGAGAATGGCGGCTGGAGCGGGAGATCCGCGAGGCCTCGGGCGGCAGCGGGCGGTTCGAGGGCGTGGCGCGCTGGGTGCCCGAGGGCGCGGGGGCGCTCTACGTCGAGACCGGCGAGCTGGTGCTGCCCACGGGGCGTTTCGCTGCCGAGCGGCGCTATCGCTGGGGCGCGGACCTGTCGGTGTGGTTCGAGGACGGGCGGTTCTTTCACCAGGTCCCGGCAGAGGGCGGCGAGACCGGCCACTGGTGCGATCCGGACCAGTACGATGTCCGCTACGATTTCAGCGACTGGCCGCAGTGGCAGGTGCGCTGGCAGGTGCGGGGGCCGCGCAAGGATTACAGCATGGTGTCGCGCTACGCCCGGGGCTGAACAAAGCGCTGGGATTTCCGGGGCTTGCCGGTCTGTATACCGCTGCATTCCTGTAAGATGCTGAAACCCAAGGGGAATTTGTCTTTACTTTGGTGTCGCGGCTTGTAGGTTCTGGCGCACATTGCTTGCAGGACACCCGTGAATGCCGACGATCCAGGACCACCCGCTGCGTTACCAGCTTGCCAACGAGCTGCACGCCCGCCCGTTTCCGTCGCTGCGTGCGCCGGCCCGGGCGGTCTTTCTGGCGATCAAGAAGACCCATGACGCGGCCTCGCGCGACCGGGGCGAGGACACCGCCCACCTGCTCGACCTGCTGGACCGCTACGGCACCCAGCATCCGCAGCCCGGTGCCACGCATTTCTCGGCGCCGATCGGCCAGCACGTGCTCAAATGGGAGCAGCACACCGAGTTCGTCACTTATACCGTGTTCCTGAGCGGTGCCGGCGAGCGGCCCTTCGATCCGGCGGATTTCGACGTCTTCCCCGGCGACTGGCTGGCGTCGGCGCCCGGGGTGCGGGTGACCTCGGCGATGATCCGGATCTGCGAGCGCGTCGCCGACGAGGAGGCGGTCAATACCATGATCAACGACTGGCTGGTGGCGGACAGCGTGGCGGTGAGCCGCGTCGTGGACGACGCCGTGGTGATCGCCGGCGATTTCCGCATCGACGCGGGCGGGCACCTGCGCTTCGGGGTGTTCCCGCGCAAGGGCGTGGGCGAGCGCCGGGTCGGGCGCGTGGTGCAGCGGGTCTGCGAGATCGAGACCTACAAGGCGATGTCGATGCTGGGCTTCACCCGGGTGCGGGCGATCGCGCCGCGGATGACCGAGATCGACGCCGAGCTCACCCGGCTGATGACCGCCATGACCCATGGCGATGCGCCCGAGGAGGAGACGCTGCGGTCGCTTCTGCGGGTGTCCTCCGAGCTCGAGACGCTGTCGGCGCAGACCGCCTTCCGGCTCTCGGCCACCGCGGCCTACGAGGCGCTGGTCACCAGCCGCATTTCGGTGCTGCGCGAGGAGAGGTTCCACGGCCGGCAGACCTTTCGCGAGTTCATGGTGCGCCGTTTCGATCCGGCCATGCGCACGGTCAAGAGCGCCGAGCGGCGGCTCGAGGCGATGTCGGCGCGGGCGATGCGGGCGGGCGAGCTGCTGCGCACCCGGGTCGAGGTGACGCGCTCGGCCCAGAACCAGGAGTTGCTGGCGAGCATGGACCGGCGCGCCGACATGCAGCTGCGGCTGCAGCACACGGTCGAGGGGCTCTCGGTGGTGGCGATCAGCTACTACGCGGTGTCGCTGGTGGGTTA
>NZ_JAATOS010000016.1:0-33044 GCF_011806505.1 Salipiger sp. HF18
CGCATTCTCAGGCGTGATCAGCTCGGAGGCGATGATGAACTCGCCGCTCATCGGTGCCGCGCCGGTGACGCCGACCACGGTCATCTCGATGGCGGTCGAGATCATCGAAGGCGGATAGGTGACGTCGACCGGCACGGTGCTGTCGCCGCTGCGGATCCGGTCGACCATTTCCTTCATGCCGGCGCCACCGACAACGATCATCTCGCCCGTCCGCCCGGCCTGCTCGATGGCGGCCAGCGCGCCCACGGCCATGTCGTCGTCCGCCGCCCAGACCGCATCGATCTCGGGGAAGCGCGACAGCCAGTCCTGCATCAGCGTGAAGGCGGTGTCGCGGTTCCAGTTGCCGTGATCCATCGCCAGAACCTCGATGCCCGAGCCGTCGAGCGCGGCCTCGAAGCCCTCGACCCGCTCGTTGTCCACCGTCGAGGGGATGCCGCGCATGGCCACGACCTTGGCGCCCTCGTCGAGTGTGTCGGCGAAATACTGACCCGCCGTGCGCCCGAAGCTGTCGTTGTCACCGGCGACGTAGAGCGTCTCGATGCCCTCGACGGCGAGCCCGCGGTCCACCACGGTTACCCAGGTGCCGCTGTCGGCAATGCGCTGGATCGGGCCGGTGAGCGGCTCGGATTCGAACGGCAGCACGACCAGGGCGTCGATGCCGCGGGTGGCCACCATGTCCTCGAGGTCAGAGACCTGCGTGGCGCTGTCGGGTGTCGTGGCAAGCACGAACTCGTGCTCGGGGTAGACCTCCTTCAGCCGTTCGATGGTGCGCTCGGCGTGGAAATTCAGCGCTCCGGCCCAGCCGTGCGTGGCGGCGGGGATCGAGACGCCGATGGTCTCGGCCAGCGCCATGCCCGACATCGGCCCGACAAGGGCGCCGACCAGCGCGGTGGTTGCGATCAGGGTCTTCGTCATCTGGTGTTCCTCCCAAAGAAAGACGACATGGGTGTCAGTGGCCGCTCAGCGCTCGGTGGCTCCCTTGCGCTGCAGGACCACGGCAAGAATGATCACGGCCCCCTGGATGGCTCCGTTGAGGTAGGGGCTCACGAAATCGGTCAGGTTGAGGATGTTGCCGATCAGGCTGAGGATCAGGACGCCGACGACGGTGCCCCAGACCCGGCCGAAACCGCCCTTCAGCAGCGTGCCGCCGATGATCACCGCGGCGATCGCCTCGAGCTCCCACAATAGGCCGGTCGAGGCAGAGGCCGAACCGAGGCGCGGCACGTACATGACCACGGCGAAGCCGACCAGCAGGCCGAGCAGCACATAGGTGGCGAGCCGCACCTTCAGCACCGAAATCGACGAGTAGCGCGCGACCTTCTCGTTCGAGCCGATGGCGGCGCAGTGGCGGCCGAAGGCGGTATGGCGCATGACGATCTCGCCCAGCACCGCCACCACCACGAAGGCGATGATCGGCCAGCTTATGCCGGCGATGCCGCCGTAATAGACCGGGCGGTAGAGCTCGCGCATTTCGAAGCCGAGCGACAGGGTGCCGCCATCCGCGAGCCAGGTGATCAGCGAGCGGTAGATGCCCATGGTGCCGAGCGTGACGATGAAGGCCTCGATGCCGACGCGGGTGATCAGGATGCCGTTGATGAAGCCCGCGACCAGCCCGGCCAACAGCGCCAGCGCGATGCCGATGAGGATCACCGGAAGCGTGACGCCCATGCTCTCGGTGAGCAGGTTCATCACCAGGATCATCAGCCCCGCCACGAAGGCGGCCATCGAGCCCACCGACAGGTCGAGCCCGCCGGCGGTGATCACGAAGGTCATGCCAACCGCGATGATGCCGATGAAGGCCGAGCGCGCCAGGACATTGGTGATGTTGGCATAACTCAGGAAGTTCGAATTCAGCGCCATGCCGATCAGCAGAAGCGCGATCAGCGCAAGGATCGGACCGATCACCTGCAGGTCGATCCTGCGGCCCGGACGCCCGGTGGATTTCTGTGTCGTGGCCATGGTCATGCAGCCGCCTCTTCGCTGGTCTCTTCAAGGCCCATCGCCAGCCGGACGATGGCCCCCTCGTTCACGTCGTCGCCCTCGAGCCCGCCGACGATGCGGCCCGCGTGCATCACCAGCACCCGCGAGGCGAGCCCGATCAGTTCGGGCATCTCGGAGGAGATCACGATGATCGCGTGCCCTGCCGCGGCCAGCCCCGAGATGAGCGTGTAGATCTGCTGCTTGGTGCCGATGTCGATGCCGCGCGTGGGCTCGTCGATCAGGATCACCTGCGGATCGCTGAGCAGGGTCTTCGCCAGAAGCAGCTTCTGCTGGTTGCCCCCCGACAGGTTGCCGACCGGCATGTCGCGCTCCGGCGCGCGGATGGCGAAATCGGCGATGGCCTTGTCGAGCGCCGCCTCCTCGGCCTTGCGGTCGATCAGCACGGCGCCGAAACGGTCCAGCAGCGGCAGCGTGAGGTTCTCGCGCAGCCCCTTTTCGAGCAGCAGCCCGGCGCCCTTGCGATCCTCGGTCAGGTAGACGAGGCCGCGTTCCATGGCCGTCTTCACCTGTCCTGCGGGAAGCGTCTCGCCCATCAGCCGGACCCGACCGCTGCGGGGGCGCAGTCCGGCGATGGCCTCGGCCAGCTCGGTGCGACCGGCGCCGACAAGGCCGCCGATGCCCAGCACCTCGCCGCGACGGAGCGTCAGACTGGCGGTCTCGATGAGGCCCGGGACGGACAGCCCCTCGACCTCGAGCATCACCTCGTCCTGCGGCACCGCCTTGGCGGGGTAGAGGTCGGAGAGCTCGCGCCCCACCATGGCGGCGGCCATCTCGTCCTCGGTGATCTCGGACACCGGCGCCGAGCGCACCATCGCCCCGTCGCGCAGCACCGTCACCCGGTCGCAGATGCGCTTAACCTCCGAGAGCTTGTGCGAGGTATAAAGGATCGCCACGCCCTGCGCGCGCAGCCGGTCGATCTGGCGGAACAGGATCTCGCAGTCGCGCTCGGTCAGCACGGCCGTGGGCTCGTCCATGATCAGCACCCGCAGATCGCGCGAGAGCGCCTTGGCGATCTCGACCATCTGCTTGGTCGGCACCGAAAGGCCCGACACCCTGGCCGAAGGGTCGACCGGGCATTCGAGCTGCGCCAGCAGCTCTGCGGTGCGCGCCCGCATCGCCTTGTGGTCGAGTCGCCAGCTGCGCTTGATCTCGCGCCCGAGAAAGACGTTCTGATCGACGCCAAGGTGTTCGGCGAGGTTGAATTCCTGGTGGATCATCACGATCCCCCGTGCCTCGGCCTCGTCGGAGCTGGCGAAGGTTACCGGCGCGCCCTGCCAGCGGATGTCGCCGTCGCTCGCGTCGATGTAGCCGCCGAGGATTTTCATCGTGGTCGACTTGCCCGCGCCGTTCTCGCCGATCAGAGCGTGGATCTCGCCCGGGCGCAGCTCGAAATCGACGCCGTGCAGCACCTCGATGGGACCGAAGGACTTGCTCACGCCGTTGAGGGACAGGATCGGATCAGCCATGGCCGGTCTCCACCCAGGCGCTGTCCGCCCTGGCCGACAGGATGCAGGCGTCGATGAACTCGAGCCCCTCTATGCCGTCGCGGATGCCCGGCAGCAGGGTCTCGTGCGGCGTGCCCGCCTGATGGGCGCGGATCGCGTCGGCAGCTTCGGCGTAGATATTGGCGAACCCCTCGAGATAGCCCTCCGGGTGGCCCGGCGGCACGCGGCTGCCCGCCATGGTCGCGGCCCCGCGCCGCAGCTTCTGCGCAGGCGCGCCAAAAGGCGTGAACCACAGCGTCTCGGGCGCCTCGTGCAGCCATTCGATCCCGGCCCTTTCGCCGTAGATCCGCAGCCGCAGCGCGTTCTCGGTGCCCGAGGCAACCTGGCTGCACCAGAACGAGCCCTTCGCGCCCGAGGCGTAGCGCAGCATGATCTGCGCGTTGTCGTCCACCGCCCGGCCGGGCACGAAGCTGGTGAGATCGGCGGCCAGCCGGTCGGGAGCCATGCCCGTCACGAAGCGCGCCAGCTGGTAGGCATGGGTGCCGATGTCTCCGATCGAGCCCCCTGCCCCGGCCTTCGCGGGATCGCCACGCCAGCTTGCCTGCTTGCTGTCCGAAGGCTCGGTCAGCCAATCCTGCGCGTATTCCACCTGCACGAGCCGCAGCGGGCCAAGGTCGCCGCGCGCCACCATCTCGCGCGCCAGCCGCAGCTGCGGATAGGCCGAGTAGTTGTGGGTCAGCACGAAAAGCGCATCCGAGGCCTTGGCGATCTGTGCCAGGGCGCGGGCGTCCTCGAGCGTCGAGGTCATCGGCTTGTCGCAGATGACGTGGATCCCGGCCTCGAGAAACGCGCGGGCGGCGGGGAAATGCACGTGGTTGGGCGTGCAGATCGACACCGCCTCGATGCCGTCGGGCCGGGCGGCCTCGGCCCGGGCCATCTCGACGAAGTCGTCGTAGGTGCGGTCAGAGGCGATGCCGCAGGCGGCCGCGCTCTCGGCGTTGCGTTCGGGCGTGGTTGAAAGCGCCCCCGCGACCAGCGCGAAGCGGTTGTCGAGCCGGGCTGCGATGCGGTGGACCTCGCCGATCATGGCGCCCTTGCCGCCGCCAACCATGCCGAGCCGGATGGGCGTGTGGGTCATGACGCCCGGCTCCCCAGTCCCAGCATCCGCAGGTTCGCCGCCTGATCGCTGCCCGCCGAAGCGAAATCGTCGAAGGCGTGCTCGGTCACGCGGATGATGTGGTCCTTGACGAACTGCGCCCCCTCGCGGGCCCCGTCCTCGGGGTGCTTGAGCGCGCATTCCCATTCCACGACCGCCCAGCCGTCGAAATCCATCGCCGTGAGCTTGGCGAAGATCGCCTTGAAATCCACCTGCCCGTCGCCGGGGCTGCGGAAGCGCCCTGCCCGGTCCACCCAGGACTGGAAGCCGCCATAGACCCCCTGACGCCCGTCGGGGCGGAACTCGGCGTCCTTGACGTGGAACATGCCGATGCGCTCGGCATAGATGTCGAGATGCGCGATGTAGTCGAGCTGCTGCAGCACGTAATGGCTGGGATCATAGAGCATCATCGCCGCCGGGTGCTGGTCGACGCGGTCGAGGAACATCTCGAAGCTCGCGCCGTCGTGCAGGTCCTCGCCGGGGTGGATCTCGTAGCAGATCTTCACGCCCTTCTCCGCCGCGTGGTCGAGGATCGGGCGCCAGCGTTTGGCCAGCTCGTCGAAGGCCGCCTCGACCAGCCCCGCGGGCCGCTGCGGCCACGGGTAGAGATAGGGCCACGCCAGGGCGCCCGAGAACGCCGCCATCCGGTCAATGCCGAGATTGGCCGAGGCGTCGATGGTCTTGAGAACCTGCTCCACCGCCCAGGCCTGCCGCGCGGCGGGATTGCCGTGCAGCGAGGCCGGGGCAAAGCCGTCGAAAGCGAGATCATAGGCGGGATGCACGGCCACGAGCTGGCCCTGGATATGCGCCGAAAGCTCGGTGATCTCGACGCCGTTCGCGGCGGCGGTGCCGCGCAGCGTGTCACAGTAGTCCTTCGAGCCGGCCGCCAGATCGAGGTCCATCAGCGACGCCTCGCCGGTGGGCACCTGCACGCCGAGATAGCCGCAGGAGGCCGCCCAGCGGGTGATGCCCTCGAAGCTGTCGAAGGGCGGCTTGCCGCCCACGAACTGCGCAAGGAACAGGCCGGGGCCCTTCAATGTCCGCATATGTCCTCCCGTTGGGCCGATTGTAGATGAAATCGATTTCATTATCTCTGGCACAGGATGAAAAGGTTTTCAACAGGAGTTTCGCAGCCTATTCTGCCGCATCGACACAAGGAGAGACCGCCCCGTGAAAGACCCGGTTGCCACACCCCGAATCCATGATGTGGCGAGGCTCGCGGGGGTCTCTCCCGCCACCGTCAGCCGGGTGCTGTCCAATCCCTCGATCGTGTCGGAGCGCACCCGCGCGGCGGTCGAGAAGGCGGTGGAAGAGACCGGTTACACCATCAACCTGACAGCCCGGAACCTGCGGCAGCAGCAGGTCGGGGCGGTGCTGGCTCTGGTGCCGAACCTTGCCAACCCGTTCTTCTCAGAGATCCTCGCCGGCATTTCCGAGACCCTGCGCGCCGAGGGGCTGAGCCTGCTCGTGCTCGACACGCGCCAGACCGATCCCGGCGCTGCCGGGCGCGGTCTGCAGGCCTACCTCAACCGCTCGCGCGCGGATGGGGTGATCGTGCTGGACGGCAGCCTCGACCGGAGCCTTTTCGAACACGCCGCCTGTCCGCCGGTGGTGCAGGCCTGCGAATGGATCGACGGGCTGCACGGGCCGAGGGTGCTGGCCGACAACCAGACCGGGGCCCGGCTGGCGGTCGAGCATCTTCTGGCCCTCGGCCACCGGCGCATCCTGCATCTGACCGGCCCGGCGTCGAACTCGCTGTCGGTGTCCCGTGCGGCCGGTGTCGCGGAGGCACTTGAGGCCGCAGGCCTGCCCCCCGCCCCCTGCATCGAGGGCGCGTTCTCGCTCGGCTCGGGCCACGCCGCCAGCGCCGGGGTGCTCTCCCTGCCGGAACGACCGACTGCCGTCTTTTGCGACAACGACGAGATGGCCATTGGCCTGATGGCAGGGCTTCGGGCCGCGAAGATCCGCACACCAGAGGACATTTCGATCGTCGGCTTCGACAACATCGAGATGTCGGCCTACGTGAGCGTGCCCCTGACCACGGTCCGGCAGAAGCGCGCGCATCTCGGCCGCCGCGCCGCCGAGATGTTGCTGGCGCATCGTGAGGCGCCCTCGCCGGACACCGAGATCATCCTGCCGGTCGAACTGGTGATCCGCGACAGCACCGCGGCGCTACGCAAGGACTGACCCCGCCGCCCGGACGGCAGCGAGGATGGCGCTCAGGGATCAGCTCCGGGATCACTCCGCCCCGCCGCTTTCGCCGGATGAACGCACCTCGCGCAGTCCGCCGCGAACATCGGCAAGGAACATCGGCAAAAGCTTGCACCGATGGGGACTAATGCTCTATAAAGTATGGGTTTCACCCACCTTCAGGATCGGCAAGAATGCTGGAAACGCCGGGCCGGATCGAACCCTGCTTCTTCGAGGAGCACATCCCTGCCACGCTGGCCGATCTCTCGATCGACATCCAGCGCGAAGCCACTCTGCTGGGACAGGGGCTGCATCCCGACAGCGCAGCCGAGCTCGCGGATCTCGTGCGGGTGATGAACTGCTACTACTCCAACCTGATCGAGGGCCACAACACGCGGCCGCGCGACATCGAGCGCGCGCTCGCCGGTGCCGAGCTCGAGGAGGAGACGCGCCCCCTGGCGCTTGAGGCGCGCGCGCATGTGATCGTACAGCGCGAAATCGACGAGATGCACCGGGCCGGCACCCTGCCGCGGCCGACGTCGGTCGACTTCCTGATCTGGGTGCACAAGACCTTCTACGACGAGATGCCGGACGAGTTCCGGGTGATCGAACTGCCGGACGGCAGCCAGGAGCCCATCGTGCCCGGCCGCCTGCGGCAGGAGGGCGACAAGGAGGTGGCCGTCGGACGGCACCTGCCGCCGTCCTCGTCGCGGGTTGCGGCCTTCATGGAGCATTTCGACAAGCGCTTCCAGATCGCCGCCCGGTCCTCGAGCGGCAGGATCATCGCCATCGCCTCGGCGCATCACCGGCTGAACTACATCCACCCGTTCCCCGACGGCAACGGGCGGGTCAGCCGCCTGATGTCGCACGCCATGGCGCTGACCGCGGGGATCGGCGGGCATGGGCTGTGGTCGGTGTCGCGCGGGCTGGCGCGGGGGCTCTCGGACCCGGGCGAATACAAGCGGATGATGGACCTTGCCGACAGCCCGCGGCGCGGCGACCGGGACGGGCGCGGCAATCTCTCCGAGGCCGCGCTGAAGACCTTCTGCGACTGGTTTCTCGAGGTCACGCTCGACCAGATCACCTTCTCGGCCAGGCTCTTCGACCTCGGGGGGCTTGAGCGGCGCTACCGGCGGCTCGTCGAGGACACGGTCGAGGACAAGCGCGCACCCGAGCTGATCTCGGCGGTGCTGCGGCACGGGGCGCTCGAGCGGGGCGAGGCGCAGATGGTGCTCAAGACCTCGGAGCGCACGGCGCGCAACACGCTGAGCAAGCTCACCGCGGCGGGATTCCTGAAATCCGCCTCGCCGAAGACCCCGGTGCGGCTGGCCTTCCCGTTGGATTACCGCGAGCGGCTCTTTCCCAACCTCTTTGCCTACGGCGACCTGCCGGGATAAGCGCACGGCCCACGCGGCCGCGCATGGATCAGAAATAGGCGGGGTAACGGGCGCGGATGTCCTCGGCGCGCTCCAGCGTGCCCGAGAGGTGTTCGCGCACGACCGCCTCGCCACCCTCCGGATCGCCCGCGCGGATGGCGGCGGCGATGCGGCGGTGGCAATCCACGACCGAGGCGGACTTGCCCGGACCCGGCAGGTTCAGGTTGCGCAGCCGGTCGATGTGGCCCGAGCGTGCGGTCACCAGATCCCAGAGCGTCTCGACCCCGAGCAGGCTGTGCATGCGCCGGTGCAACGCGCGGTCGAGGTTCGAGAACGCCTCGACGTCATCATCCGCCAGCGCCCGCTCCTGACGGCGGATCAGCAGGTCAGTTTCGTCCACGAAGCTCCGGTCGGGCGCGAGCGCGAGCCGCCGGACCACCTCGAGCTCGAGCGACAGGCGCAGGAACTGGGTCTCCTGCGCGTGGCCGATGTAGATGCGCGAGACCTCGGTCTTGGACTGCGGGAAGATCTCGAGCAGCCCCTCGTCGGCGAGCCGCTGCATGGCCTCGCGCACCGGGGTCTGGCTGACGCCATAGGTTTCGGACACCTCGGCGCGGGACAGCGGCTGGCCCGGCGCCAGTTCGAGCGCGAGGATTCGCGCCCGCAGCGCCTCGTGCACCTGCTGGCTTGCCGAAACGCGCCGAACCTGCCCCTGCGGGAGCATATCTCGCGGGGGCGCGATCTTTGCAGGGCGCTTTGGCGTCGTCTTATTCATTGAAAACACGCATCTTTCCGGCATGGGCATCACGCTGCCCGGCGCCTCGTCCATTCCCGCGGTGGATTCCGGCCACCAGCGCATGTCCGCGGATTGCGGGCGGCGCATCGTCGACATGGTGTGGGAGAACGTGATGCCCGACCGGATCATCACCGCCAGCGCCTGCCGCAACGCCGCCGGGGCGCCATGGCGACCGGCTGCTCGACCAACGCCGTGGTGCACCTCATCGCCATGGACCGCCGCGCCGGCCATGACCTGACCCTCGACGATCTCGACGCGCTCGGCCGCGTCACCCCGCTGATCGCCAACGTGCGGCCCGCGGGCAAGGACGACCTGATGGAGGATTTCTACCACGCCGGCGGCCTCCGGGCACTGATGAAACAGATCGAGGACCGGCTCGACACCTCGTGCCTGACGGTCACCGACCGCACGCTGGGTGAAAACCTCGATGGCGCCGAGGTCTGCAACGACGACGTGATCCGGCCGCTCTCGAACCCGGTCTACAAGGAGGGCTCGCTGGCGGTGCTGCGTGGCAACCTCTGCCCCGACGGCGCGGTGATCAAGCCCGCCGCCTGCGATCCGCGCTTCAACCTCCACGAGGGCCCGGCGCTGGTCTTCGACAGATACCCCGAGATGAAGGCGGCGGTGGATGACGAGGATCTCGACGTCACCCCCGACACCGTGATGGTGTTGCGCAATGCCGGTCCCCGGGGCGGGCCGGGACGCCGATCATCGGGCTCTACCCCTGCACCAAGGACGAGAACCAGAAGAAGTTCGAAGCCTGGCGCGAGAAGACCGGGCGCTGAGCGCGCCACGTCCGTCGGGACGGGTGACCTCTCCCGGCAGCGGGGTCCGATCCGTGTCCGGGGCGCCGCTCAGACCGGCTGCCAGCGCCAAGCCTCGGGCACCGGGCCGTTGCGGTAGTCGACGTCGCAGGGGCTGCGCGTCTCGTCGAGCAGCAGCGCCTTCACGATGGCCGGGATCAGCGCCGCCCCCACCGCGCGGCCGAGGCACTCGTGCACCCCGTAGCCGAAGGTGAAGGTGTCCTGAAGCCGCCGCCTAGGGTCGAAGGTCTCGGGCGCGGAGACTGCCGTCGGGTCGAACATCGCGGAATGCGTCACCGCCAGCACCATGGCGCCCCTGGGGATCGCCGTCTCGTGGTCGGTGCCCCGGGCAAGCGCGGTGTCGTCCTCGGCGATGCGGAAGAAATAGGGGAAGGCCGGCCGGAAGCGCAGCGCCTCGAAGACGAAACCGTCGAAGGCCCGCTCATCCCCCGAGCGTGCCGCCGCGCGGGCGGCCTCCAGCCGGGCCGGATCCTCGCAGATCACCCGGGCCGCGTTCACCGCCGCGTGAGAGGTGGTCTCGACCGCCCCGATCAGCAGCCCGCCCGCGTTGAGCACCGCAAGCTCGGCGTTGAACTCAAGCACCCCGGCCCGTGCCATCACGATGAGCCGAGAGATCATGTCGGTCGGCGCCCCGCCCGCCTGCAACTGGCCGCCCTTCTTCTGGAAAAGCCCCACCAGATAGCCCCGCATCTCGTCGTTCGAGGCCTCGCGGCTGGTCACGATCTCGTCCGCCGTGGCGAAGGCCGGCGCATCGAAAGGCTGGTTCCAGAACGCATCCATCTGGTTCCAGTAGGACCATTTCAGCAGCGCCTCGGGGTCGGCGTCCTCGAAGCCGAACCAGTGCTGGACGAAGGCGATGGGCACGCCGCGCGTGAGCGTCCTCACCGCGTCCACCGCGTCGCAGCTTTCGCCGAGAAGTCGCGCCGCCTCGGCCTCGGCCCAGGCGCGCATCTCGGGGATGCGCTCGCGGTCGAGCAGCGCGCGCATGATCGACTTCTCGCGCCAGTGCCGGGCGGTGTCGTCCTGCGCCATCCAGTAGCTGCCCTGCTTCGGCGCATAGGGCGCGACGCTGTAGAGGTCGTGCCGGGCAAGGATGTCGACGCAGTCCGAATGCCGGGTCACCAGCGTCAGCTCGGGCAGGACCAGCACCGGGCGATGGGCCCGCAGCTCGGCATAAAGCGGCAGCGGCTCCGTCTTCATCCAGTCGCGCAGCTGCGGCCAGCGCGCGCCCTCGGGCAGGGTTTCGATCTTCGCGAGATAGCTCATGGCGCGGCTCACTTCGTCTTGAGGTATTCGATGATCGCCATGCGCTGGTCGTGCGACAGGCCCTCGGGCGGGAAGGCGTGGCCCTGGTTGCCGTTGCCACGCAGCGAGGTGTCGAAGCGGAAACGGCCGGGCACGTCGCCGGACTGGTAGCCGAGGCGCATGAGGTCGAGCTCGTGCCCGCCGGTCCAGAACACCGCGCGCCGCTCCTCGGGCGGGGAGAGCAGCTCGTAGACCGTGGGCACCGAGCCGTTGTGCAGGTAGGGGCCCGTGGCCCAGATCCCCGCCAGCGGCCCGGCCTTGAGCCGGTCCGGATGCTCGGGCCCGTCGGGCACCAGGTTGCCGGCCTCGTCGAGATGGAAGCGGAAGCCGTGCAGCGCGAGCTGCTCCTCCTCGGTCTTGCCCGCGTCGGTCATCGAGCGATGCAGCACCGCCTGCACCGTGCCGCCGAAGAACCTGATGGCGGGCACCAGCGGCGCGCCGTCGAAAAGCGCGGAGGTGACCGGGTTGGTGAAGATCATCCGCCCGAGCAGGTTCTCGACGTAGGCCGGATCGGTGCCGACGGCCCTATAGCCCACCGGCGTGATCTTGATGAAGGTCTTGCCCATGATGTTCGCGGCAGGATCGGTACGGTCATAGGGATACATCCCGTGACAGCCCTTGCAGTTTGCCTCGAACAGCGTCTCGCCCTCCGTCACCAGCGCCTGGTCGAGCGCCCCCATGACCTCTTCGTCCCACTTGGGCGGGGCGAGATCCTTGAGCCATTCCTCGAGTGCGGCGAGGTCGTCGAGCCGGATCGTCGAGGCAAAGGCATCGGCCCCCGCATCGGCGCGCAGGTTGCCGTGGCCGAAGACCCCCAGCACCTGCCCGCCATTGCGCGCGATGGGGCTCGCCGCGATCGGGTTCCACTGCACGAACTCGAGGTGCGGCGTGAGCCAGAGCGCCGGGTAGCTCGTGGGCGAGGCGACCGGGTAAAGGTTGGCGGAGATCATCTGATCCCGCACCGCCAGCGCGTTGACGATCTGGGTCAGCGCATCGACCCGCCCGGGCCCCGAGGGCAGCACGGGCCGCCGCAACTGCGCGTCACCGCCAAGCTGGGCGGCGAAACCGGTGAACTGCCCGCCAAGCTGCTGGACCTCGGCGGGGTCGGTCTTCCCGAGCGCGGCGGCGAGCCGCTCGAACCGTCCCGGCACCCCCAGCGGGGCGGGACGCGAGAGCTGCACCGAGAGGTTGAGCGCGGCGTAGAAGGTGTCGAAGTCGAGATGCGACGGCGCCCCCTCGATCCGCAGCGTGCGGCCCTCGACGGTGGCGTCGGCGGTGTGGCAGGCGGCACAGGTCAGCCCGACCTGCTGGGTCTGCGGATCGAGCGCGAAGCCCACCGGCAGCTTGCGCGGGTTCACCTCGGAGGCGGCATCGGCGGGCAGGAACCCGAAGCTTGCGAGATACTCGGGGTCGGAAAACGGCCCCTGCCCGTCGGCACGTTCGAGCGCGAGGAAGAACGGCGCCGGGATCATCTGCGACCCCTGTGGCGCATGGTAGAAGAGCTCGCGGATTTCCGCAGACCAGCCCTGGTCGGCCGTGGGGTCTATCGGAGGATCTTCCGCGGCAGCCACGCCGCCCGCGATGCAGAAAGTTGCAAGAATGCCGGACATCAATCGCATGGGACCACCTATGAGAAAGCGTGACTCAATGGGTTCGTCTATCAACTTTAAGATGCTAAGCCGTGATGAGGCTCGCTGTCCAGCATTCCCGCGCGGGTCCGACGGGATAGCAGAGATCCCAAGTTCGCCGGTCCCGACGCCGCGGGATCCCGAACCTGGCGGCACGTCCTCCGATCGTTGCGCCCTGTGGCTGGTTTTGCTCCGCCGTTGACACCAGTTTCGATTTCGTCTCTCTCGAGGCCTTTCCAGTGCTGGGCGAAACCGGCGCCTTCGGGACCACCGCGCGGCATCTCGCGCTGTCGCAATCGGCGCTCATGCGGCGCATTCTCAAGCTCGAAGATACGCTTGGCCTCCGGCTCTTCGACCGGACGACAGACTCGCTTCGCCCGACACTGGCCGGGGCGCCATGGGGGAACAGCGCGATCAGCCCCACGGCGCAGCAGGCGCCCGCCAGAACGGCGGCCAGCAGCGGCGAAAGCGCCTCGAAGCGGATCGGCGGGCCGGGCAGCGGCGATGCCACGGCAATCCCCGGCACGGCGGCGCCGGTGCGCAGGTAAAGCGCGGTCCGCGCCGGACGCGGGACAGCCGGAAGAACGGCAGGCTGACCAGCACGAAGAGCACGCTCGCCGAAGATCTTGCCCAGCGTCGTCATCTCAGGCGTGAGGCCAAGGCGTTCCTGCGCGGCATGGACGAGGGCCGCCGCGCTTCGCGGGGTGCGGGCGCGTCAGATGCCTTCAGCAGAAGCCAACTCGGCAGCGAGGGTGTCGGAGTGGACGCTCATCACGCCACCCGCTTCGCTGGCAGAAGGGCGTCGAACCCGTCGTCCGGCTGCCCCGCGACCATCTGGGCAAGCAGGGCGCCGGTGGTCGGCCCGAGGGTAAAGCCCTGATGGCCGTGGCCGAAGTTCATCCAGAGCCTCGCATGACGCGGCGCGGGCCCCACGAGCGGCAGCATGTCGGGCAGGCAGGGCCGCGCACCGGACCATTGCGGCTCATCCATCCGGGCCCCGATCTCGATCAGGTCGGAAATACCCGCCTTGCCGCGCTCGAGCTGGCGCGTGTCGGGGGCGCTCCGCGCGGCGATTTGCCTTTTGTCATCGCTTATAATGGTCACGGATAGGTTTTCCGGTCAAAAAACACGCAGAATTTTCCGGCGACAGCCCGGCCGAGTTGGCTTTGCATTCATAGCACATCGTTCAATTGGAAATACGACACGCTTGGCCACACGCCGGTCCCGGAAACCCTTGAACCTGATGAATGGGTGAGGGCGCGAGATCGGCGAGTGGAGCGACCCAACGCTTGCCGTCGGTGCCCGGCGGCAGCACGAAGCGATCCTGCCCGCCATCGTCGTGGCGCAGCAGAGAAATGCCCTCGGGCCCGACCGAGGGCAGGGCCGCCGCCCGGAAGAGCTTCAGCCGGACCGAGCCCGTGGCGAGCCCGATCTGCCGCATCGCCGCGATGCTGTCCCTGGGCTGGCACGGATCCGGGCCCTCAGGCTGGTCGAGAAGCGCGTATTCCCTCGGCAGTTGGCCGGCCTCACGCAACCGCTTGATCTCGGCATTGGCGTCGCGCGCGTAGGCGTCGAGCAGGGCGCGCGCCTCGTCGCCATGTGCGGCGTGGTTCTTCCGAGCCAGCGCCTCACCCCCGGCGCGGCGGGCGAAGCGGTCGCCGGGCAGCGCCTCCGGTCCGGCCCATTCGGCCACCCGGCCATACGCGCGGCGCCCGGTGAGGTCCATCTGGATCAGCCGGTCGCGGACATGCACGCAGCCGAGCCCCTCCCACGCGGCGGCATCGCTCTTGGCCCGGATGTGCGGGATGCCGACAGACTCGCGCCAGATCTCGAAGGCGGGGGCATGGAGGGCGGACATGGGCGGAGGCTCCGTGTCTTCCGGGACGCCCGGGAATTCGGCAGCGTACCGGAATGCGGACAGTTCCTGCCGAACTTACGCGCGCGCCCCATGCCCGCGCCACCTATCAGAGTTGACAGGTCGCCCTCGGGCCCCCGCTTATGAAGACTGGACAGCGCAAGATCGGGACCAATCGGATCACCAGATGCACGACACCATAGAGTCCATCCGCAACCGCCTGTCCGAGGGCAGCCATCTCGGGCAGCGGGTCGATGCCGCCTTCCGCCAGATGCAGGGCGTCGGCTTCGACGGGATGATCTATGACTACACGCCGATGGTCAGCGGCCCTGGCGCCGACGTGCCGATCCCCTCGGTCTTCGAGCAACGCAACCTCGGCGACGAGATGCGTCAGCACTGGTCCGAGGACGAGTACATCCGCCTCGACCCGGTGCAGCGGGTGGCGATGCGCAGCGCGGCGCCGTTCTGCTGGAGCTACGATTCCGACATCGACAGCATCATCCGCCCGATGCTGACCCCTGACATCGAGCCGGTCATGTCCTACCTGCGCGAGCGCGAGGTGTTTTCCGGGGTGACGGTGCCGATCCACCTGCCCAACGGCGATTTCGCCACGGTGACCGGGGTAAGCCTCGGGCGTCGGCAGAACTGGTCAGGCGGCACCTCGCGCGCCATCGCCGACCTGTCGCTCATCGCGCATCTCTTCAACCAGTCGGCGGTCGAGCTGCTGGGCTTCGACCACGAGGACGGCACGCAGGAGGTCCGGCTGACCCCGCGCGAGCGCGAATGCCTGACCTATGCCTCCCTCGGGAACTCCGCCAAGGAGACCGCCCGGATCATCGACCGCTCGGTGCCGACCGTGGTCATGCACCTCAACGCCGCGATGCGGAAGCTCGGCGCCCGCAACCGCACCCACGCGGTGACCATCGCCACGCGGCGGCGCCTGATCTGCCCCCCCTCCACCCGGATACCTCATTTCTGAGAGCTAGGCCGCGCCGTCCCGCGCCGGGTAGCGTTGTCCCCGAACGACCAGAAGGGACAGGGACATGGCGTCGGAGACCATATCGGTGCGCGAAGGCTTTGCCGAATTCGGAGAGTGGAAGACCTGGTATCGGGTGACGGGCGATCTCGACGCGGGGCCGCTGCCGCTGGTGGTGGCCCATGGGGGGCCGGGCTGCACCCATTCCTACGTCGACAGTTTCAAGGACCTCGCCGCCCTCGATGGCCGGGCGGTGATCCACTACGACCAGCTCGGCTGCGGCGCCTCGACCCGGCTGCCCGAGAAGGGCGCCGAGTTCTGGACGGTAGAGCTGTTCCTCGCAGAACTCGACAACCTGCTGAAGACGCTGGGCATCGCCGACCGCTACGCCTATCTTGGCCAGTCCTGGGGCGGGATGCTGGGCTCGGAGCACGCGGTTCGGCGGCCCGAGGGTCTCAAGGCGCTGGTGATCGCGGACTCGCCCGCTTCGATGAAAACCTGGGTGGCCGAAGCCAACTGCCTGCGCAAGGCGCTGCCCGGCGGCATCCACGAGACGCTGCTCAAGCACGAGCAGGCCGGCACCATGGACGACCCCGAGTACCTCGCGGCGACGGATGTCTTCTACCGCGCGCACGTCTGCCGCTGTGACCCGTGGCCCGCCGAGGTTCAGCGCACCTTCGATGCCATGGCCGAGGATCCCACCGTCTATGGGGCGATGAACGGCCCGACCGAGTTCCACGTCATCGGCACGCTCAAGGACTGGACCGTCGAGGAGCGGCTCTCGCAGATCGACGTTCCGACGCTGGTGATCTCGGGTCGCCACGACGAGGCCACGCCGCTGGTGGTGAAGCCCTTCGTCGAGAATATCCCCGACAACCGCTGGGTCGTCTTTGAGGAGTCCAGCCACATGCCCCACTACGAGGAGCGCGAAGCCTGCATGGCAGAGGTGAGCGCCTACCTGCGCAGCCGCGACGACGCCTGACCCTATCAGTTCCGATAGCTATCGCTACGCGCCGTTGGCGTTACCCTGCGGAACAGGACCGGTGCGCGCCGACACGGCGCTCCCGGTCGGCAACGGAGACAGACAATGACGCCCGAAGAGTACCTGGCCCACGATGCCGTGGGGCTTGCCGATCTCGTGCGGCGTGGCGAAACCACGCCCGACGACCTGCTCGACGCCGCCATGGCCGCGACCGCTGCGGTGAACGGCGCGCTGAACGTCGTGGTCTCGACCTTCGAGGACGCAGCCCGCGCCGCCATCCGGGCGGGCCTGCCGGCGGGTCCCTTCAGGGGCGTGCCCTTCCTGCTCAAGGACCTGACGGCCCATTACGCGGGCCAGCCCACCGGCTCGGCCTGGGGCCCGCGGCTGAACCGGCCCGCCGAGGCGGATACCGAGCTGGTGAAGCGCTACAAGGATGCGGGGCTGGTGATCTTCGGCAAAACCACCGTGCCCGAGCTCGCGATGGACTGGAGCACCGAGTCCCGCGCCCATGGCGCCTCGCACAACCCGTGGAACCCGGCCCACACCACCGGCACCTCGTCGGGCGGCAGCGCCGCGGCGGTGGCGGCGGGGATCGTGCCGATGGCGCATGGCAACGACGGCGGCGGCTCGATCCGGGTGCCGGCCTCGTGCTGCGGGGTCTTCGGCATGAAGCCCTCGCGCGGGCGCAACCCGGCGGCGCCCGACGGCGACCGCTGGATGGGAATGCTGTGCGAGCACGCGCTGACCTGGACCGTGCGCGACAGCGCGGCGCTGCTCGATGCCACCGCGGGCCCGCATCCGCACCAGTTCTACAACTCCCCCGTGGGCGGCAACTTCGCCGCCGAGGTAGGCCGGACGCCGGGCAAGCTGCGCATCGCCGTCTCGACCAGGGCGCCCTACGGCGCGCCGACCCACCCCGACTGCATCCGCGCCGTCGAGGCGCAGGTGAAGCTGCTCGAAGAGCTCGGCCACAGCTGTGAATGGCGCGACATAGACCTGCCCGAGAGCGGCTGGCGCGACTTCAACATGATGATCAACGCCGAGTACGCCACCGACATGGAGGTCGAGGAAAAGGTCCTCGGCCGTCCTGTCGGCCCAGGGGATTTCGCCCCGGTGATCTGGGACATCATCCAGCGCGGCCGCACCATCAAGGCCACCGACTACGCGCAGTGTCTCGCGGGGACGCACAAGGTGGCGCAGGCGGTGCTGTCGCTCTTCGACGACTACGACGTGTTCCTGTCGCCGACGCTGGCCAAACCGCCGGTGCGGCTCGGCAGCTTCGACCTGAGCGTCACGCCCGAGCAGCACTACACCAACTACCTCGCGTGGATGCCCTACACCCATCTCTTCAACATCTCGGGCTCGCCCGCGATGTCGGTGCCGGGGACGCACGATGCCGACGGGCTGCCCATCGGCTGCCAGTTCGCCGCCCGCCCCGCCGCCGAGGCGCTGCTCTTCCGCCTTGCCGGCCAGCTCGAGGCCGCACGGCCGTGGGCCGATAGCCGGCCTCCGATCCATTACGGCGCCTAGACGCCAGAACGACAGGCTCAGCCTGCAGCCCCTCCTCCAACAGGAACCGAACCGATGACAAAAGCCTCGAAGACCCTTTTCGCGCTGCTGACCGGCGCGACCGCACTGACGGCCCTGCCCGCCATGGCCGCGACCCTGACCGTGGCGCGCGGCGTCGATGCTGACGGGCTCGACCCGCAGCAGGTCTCGACGACCCAGTCGAGCCAGATCACCAACCTGATGTTCGACACGCTGGTCACCCTCGACGCGTCGGGCGAGGCGCATCCGGGCCTTGCCGAAAGCTGGGAGATCTCGGACGACAACCTGAGCTACGCCTTCACCATCCGCGAGGGTCTCACCTGCCACGACGGCTCGGCCTTCACCCCCGAGGACGTGGTCTTCACCTTCGACCGCGCCCGCGACCCCGAGACCAAGAACCCGCGCCTCGCGCAGTATGGTCCGATCGAGAGCGTCACCGCCGAGGGCAACGTGGTCACCGTCACCATGACCGAGCC
This sequence comes from Salipiger sp. HF18, assembly GCF_011806505.1. Classification (NCBI taxonomy): domain Bacteria; kingdom Pseudomonadati; phylum Pseudomonadota; class Alphaproteobacteria; order Rhodobacterales; family Roseobacteraceae; genus Salipiger; species Salipiger sp. HF18. The sequence continues at coordinate 18,559 of NZ_JAATOS010000016.1, forward strand.
CTACGGCCCGCTCATGTCCTACCTCGGCTCGTTCTCGATCCCGATGATGTGCCAGGGCTCGGTCACCGCGGACGGCGGCTTCGAGCCCGTTGGCACCGGCCCCTTCAAGCTGGTGGAATGGTCGCGCAACGACCACATCACGCTGGCGGCCAACGACGCGTACCAGAATTTCAATCCGCTGATCGAGAACCCGGGCCGCCCCTATGTCGACGAGCTGAAACTCGTGGTGATCCCCGAGGCCGTCGCCCGCATGGCGGCGCTGCGCTCGGGCGAGGTCGACCTCGCCGAGCCCTCGCTGGAAGAGGCGGCGCTGCTCGACAGCGACCCGGCGTTCAAGGTCTACTCGGCCGATCTCTCGGGCCAGCAGGTGCTCACCGCCTTCACCTGGAAGATCCCGCCGCTCGACAACCCCGGCGTGCGCCGTGCCATCGGCATGGGGCTCGACCGCGACTCCTACGCGATGATCGCCTACGAAGGCCTCGTGAGCCCGACCACCTGCCCCGCCGCGCCCGGGCTGATCGGTGTCGATCTAGAGAAATGCGCCGAGTGGGGCGTGAGCTATGACCCCGACGCCGCCCGCGCGATCCTCGAGGGGCTCGGCTACACGCAGGACAGCCCGCTCGAGGTCAAGCTCTCGGTCCACGCGCTGCCGGGCTTCGACCAGATGCACCAGATGATGCAGCAGAACCTCGCCGAGATCGGGGTGCAGGCCGAGCTGGAGACCCGTGAGGTCGCCGCTTTCTTCGACCACATGTCGCAGGAGAACATGCGCACCGAGGGCACCCCGGTAGTCTGGACCATGGGCTACTCGGGCGTCGACTCGGACTACATGACCACCATGTGGAAGACCCCGGGCTTCGTGAACATGGGCCTCGGCGGCGAGATGGACACGATGCTCGACGAGCAGCGCACCCTGACCGGCGATGCCCGTGTCGAGAAGCTGCAGGAGATCCAGAAGATCCTGCTGGAAGAGGGCTATGCCGTGCCGCTGGTGTCGCCGGGCTGGAACTGGCTCTGGGCCTCGTCCGACAAGATCGACGGCTTCAAGACCGGCTTCGTCGCCTCGATCCTCTTCAACGACGTAAAGATCGCCGAGTGAGCGCCCCGCGCACCTGAGGCCGGGCCGGCGCGGGACATCCTGCGCCGGCTCCCCGCATTCCCCGACCGGACCCGCCCATGCTGTTTTACGTCGCCAGACGCCTGCTGACCGCCTTCATCACCATCCTCGTGGTGGTGATCCTCGCGGGCGTCCTGATCCATGTCGTGCCCGGCGACCCGATCACCGCCATGCTGGCGCAGTCGGGCAGCGCCGATGCCGACGACATCGCCCGCCTCACCGCCCAGTACGGGCTTGACCAACCGGTCTGGAAGCAGGCGCTGCTCTATGCCGGCAACGCGCTGCAGGGCGATCTCGGCACCACGATCCGGGGCGGCGAGCCGGTGGCCGAGCTGCTGCTCGACCGCCTGCCCAACACCATCGCGCTGGCGGTGGCAGGGCTTGGCACCGCGCTGGTGCTGGGCATCCCGATGGGCTTCATCGCCGCGGTGAACCGCGGACGGGCCGCCGATTTCGCGGTGATGCTGATCGCCATCCTCGGCGTCTCGATCCCCGGCTTCTGGATGGGGCTCACCTTCATCCAGGTGTTCTCGCTGCACCTTGGCTGGTTCCCCGTCGCCGGCACCAGCGCCCGCAACATCGTCCTGCCCGCGCTGACGCTGGGCGTCGTGCACAGCGCGCTGGTGGCCCGGATGACGCGCTCGGCACTGGTCGACATCCTCAACGAGGACTACATCCGCACCGCCCGCGCCCGTGGCCTGCGCGAGCATCAGGTGCTTCTCGTCCACGCCATGCGGCCCGCGATGATCTCGGTCGTGACGGTGGTCGGGCTGGTCTTCGCCCACCTGCTGGGCGGCCAGGTGATCACCGAGAACGTGTTCTCGTGGAACGGCATCGGGCGGCTCGCCATCCAGGCGATGCTGCAGCGCGACTACCCGCTGGTGCAGGGGTTCATCGTGATCTTCGCCACGTCCATCGTGCTCGTCACCACCGCGCTCGACCTGCTGTACGGGCTGCTCGATCCGAGGGTCCGCCGCCGATGACCGACACCACCACCAACCACCGCCCCCGGCGTCTGCCCGCCGCGCTGCGCCAGTGGAATATCGCCGTGGGCGCGCTGATCCTCGGCATCGTCGTACTGGCCGCCATTCTCGCGCCGTGGATCGCGCCCTACGATCCCTTCAAGATGGCCTCGGGCCCGCGCCTCACCGGCCCCACCGCCGCGCATTGGTTCGGCACCGACGAGCTGGGCCGCGACCTCTTCAGCCGCGTGCTGCTGGGCGCCCGCCTGTCGCTCGGCATCGGGTTCGCCGCGGTGGCCGTGGGGCTGCTCTTCGGGGTGACCTTCGGCATGATCATCGCCTTCTGCCCCGAGCGGGTGAAGGCGCTGCTGCTGCGCATCGTCGATGTGGTCTATTCCTTCCCCGACACGCTCCTGGCGCTGGCCCTCGTGGCCTTCATGGGGCCCGGGGTCGAGAACGCGACGATCGCCATCGCGATCAGCCTGATCCCTTTCTACGCCCGCGTGACCTATGGGCTCGCCGCCGTCGAGCGCGCCAAGCCCTATGTCGAGGCGGCGCAGATCGCCCAGGCCGCCCCCGCCCGCATCATGCGCATCCAGGTGCTGCCCAACATCCTCCAGAGCCTCATCGTCATCGGCAGCATCGGGTTCTCCTCGGCGATCCTGTCGGCGGCGGGTCTGTCGTTCCTCGGGCTGGGCGTGCAGCCGCCCTCGCCGGAATGGGGATCGATTCTCGCCTCGGGGCGCAACTACATCAGCCGCGCGCCGTGGATCCTGATCTTCCCCGGCCTCGCCATCTGCCTCACGGTGCTGAGCTTCAACCTGATCGGCGACGGCATCCGCGATCTGACCGATCCCAAGAGCCGCAGGAGGCGCTCATGACCGGGGCCCTGATCTCCGTCCGCGACCTGTCGATCCGCTACGGCGGCCCGGACGCTACTGCCGCCGTCGACGGTGTCAGCTTCGACGTCAACCCCGGCGAGATCGTGGCGCTCGTGGGCGAGTCCGGCAGCGGCAAGAGCAGCGTCTCGCTCGCCGTGATGTCGCTCTTGCCCGACAGCGCACATGTGGGGGGGAGCATTCTCTTCGAGGGCCGCGACCTTGCAGCCTGCGGGCGGCGCGAGATGGAGAACATCCGCGGCAACCGTATCGGCATGATCTTCCAGGAGCCGATGACCTGCCTCAACCCTGTGCTCTCGATTGCACGCCAGATGACCGAGGGGCTGGTGCGCCACCGCGCCATGTCGCGCAGCGCCGCCCGTCGTCGCGCGCTGCAGGCGCTGGCCGACGTGGGAATCCCCGAGCCCCAGCGGGTGATGAATTCCTTCCCGCACGAGCTTTCGGGCGGCATGCGCCAGCGGGTGATGATCGCAGCGGCCCTGACGCTCGAGCCGTCGCTGCTGATCGCCGACGAGCCGACGACGGCGCTTGATGTCACGGTGCAGGCGCAGGTGCTCGACCTGCTGGTCGAGATCCGCAACCGCACCGGCGACGGCGTGCTGCTCATCACCCATGACATCGGCGTGGTGGCCGAGGTCGCCGACCGCGTCGTTGTCATGCAGGGCGGCCACGTGGTCGAGCACGGCCCGTGGGAGCAGGTCATCCGCGCCCCGCGCGAGGCCTACACCAAGGCGCTGATCGGCGCCCACATGAGCCTCGAAGAGGCCCTCACGGACGGAGGTCTGCATGGCTGACCAGACGCCGGCGCCGGCCATCGAGGTCCGCGACCTGACCAAGAGCTTCCGCGTCAACGGCCGCGATGTGCACGCCTTGAACGGGGTGAGCCTCACGGTGGGGCATGCCGAGACGCTGGGCATCGTCGGAGAGAGCGGTTCGGGCAAGTCCACGCTCGGGCGCATCGTGGTGGGGCTCGAGACCATGAGCTCGGGAGAGATCCTTCACGAGGGCACCGCGATCACCGGGGTCGGGCGGGCGGAGCGCAACGCGCGGCTGGCGAAATGCCAGATGATCTTCCAGGACCCCTACGCCTCGCTCAATCCGCGCATGACCATCGGACGGCAGATCCACGAGACCCTGCGCGCCCACGGCAGCCGTCAGCTGGCGCATAACCTCGCCACGGCGGCGGCGCTGCTGGAACGGGTGGGCCTGCCGCACGACGCGGCGGGGCGCTACCCGCACGAATTCTCCGGCGGGCAGCGCCAGCGCATCGCCATTGCACGCGCGATCTCGACCGGGCCCTCGGTGATCGTGGCCGATGAGGCGGTCTCGGCGCTCGACGTGTCGATCCGCGAGCAGATCCTCGACCTGATGGCCGAGTTGAAGGGCACGACCTCCTATCTCTTCATCTCGCACGACATGGCGGCGGTGGCGAAGTTCTGCGACCGCATCGCGGTGATGCACAAGGGCCGGCTGGTCGAGCAGGGCTCGACCCGGCAGATCATCTCGGCCCCGCAGGATCCCTACACGCAATCGCTGCTCGAAGCCGTCCCCCGCATCGGCCGCCGCCGCTGACCGGCGCGGGGCCGCCGTCTCCTCCCGGCTTGCGCGCAACCGCGGCGCAATGGCAATCGCCCCGCCCTCGTCATGGGGGGCCACACGCGACACCCAGCCCTCGGCAGGGCACCCGGGCCCGGAGATACCTTAACTCGTTCCCCCTCCAGCACTGGACGACCGGCCCCGCGCCTGGCTGGGCAGGGCCGGTGGCAGCCGGTCAGGCGAGGTTGGCTTCGGCGAACTCGTAGTTCGCGAGGTTGTCGAGGAAGTTGCTCACGTAGTCGGGCCGGCGGTTGCGGAAATCGACGTAGTAGCTGTGTTCCCACACATCGAGACCCAGCAGCGCGGTGCCCTCGCCTGTGGCCAGCGGGTTGACGCCGTTCGGGGTCTTGGTGACGCCGAGGCTGCCGTCGGCCTTCTGGATCAGCCACGCCCAGCCCGAGCCGAACTGCGTGGTGGCCGCGGTCTTGAAGGCGGCCTTGAAGTCGTCGACCGAGCCGAAGGACTCGACCAGCCTGGCCTCAAGCGCGCCGGGGATGCCGCCACCGTTGGGCGACAGTGCGTTCCAGAAGTGGATGTGGTTCCAGTGCTGGCCCGCCTGGTTGAAGACGCCCGCCAGCGACTCGTCGCCATAGGACAGCGCGATGATCTCCTCGAGGCTCTTGCCCTGCAGGGCGGCGTTGCCCTCGACGAAGCCGTTCAGCGCGGTGACATAGGCCTGGTGGTGCTTGTCGTGGTGCAGCTCGAGCGTTTCCTGGCTCATGCCGCGCTCGGCAAGGGCTGCGTGGGAATAGCTCAGGGCGGGAAGGTCAAAGGTCATCTCGGGTCTCCTTTCGAGCCGACGCTTGCACGTCGCGGCCCGTTTGGTTAATTAAACAAGCAAGAGCTTTGATAAACATCGGGGACAATATGTCAAGCGATGACTTGGAAAATAAGGCGTGGTCGCCGCGGGCCCCGTCCGAGCGGCTGCTGATGACGCTCAAGATGCAGGGCGCCCAGACCTCGGCCGAGGTCGGGCGCCGGCACGGCATCACCGGCGAGGCCGCGCGCCAGCAGCTCCTGAAGCTGCACGAGGACGGGCTGGTTACCGAAGAGCGCCGCAGCTCAGGTCGCGGACGGCCTTCAACCTATTGGCATCTTTCGGAAAAGGGACAGGCGCGCTTTCCCGACACCCATGCGGCGCTGACAGTGGACATCCTGCGCAGCATCTCCGAGGTGCTGGGCGCCGAGGCGCTCGACCGGGTGATTGCCGAGCGCGAGGCGACGACGCTGGCGCATTACCTCGACGCCCTGTCGGGCTGCGCCGGCACCCGGGAGCGGCTGGAGAAACTTGCCGAGCTGCGCAATGCCGAGGGCTACATGGCGCAGGTGGAAGAGGGCGAGGACGGCGCGCTGCTGCTGGTCGAGAACCACTGCCCGATCTGCGCCGCCGCCAGCTTCTGCCAGGGCTTCTGCCGCGCCGAGAAGGCGGTGTTCCAGAACGCGCTCGGCGGCGGCGCCACCATCGAGCGCGACGAGCACATCGTGAGCGGCGGGCGCCGCTGCACCTACGTTGTGCGGGAGACGGCGGAATGATCCCGGCCCGCAAACGCCGGCACGAGCCGACCACCGACGAGGCCATCGCCGAAGGTCTCGACGAGGCCATGGTCCGCCGCGTCGTGCACCGCTTCTACGACCTCGTGCGCGCGGACCCCCTCATCGGACCGGTGTTCCACGCCCGCATCGCCGACGATCACTGGCCGGAACACCTCGAGAAGATCACCGCCTTCTGGAGCTCCGCCCTGCTGGGCACGCGCAGCTACACCGGCAAGCCGATGCCGAAGCACCTCGCCATCGAGGAGCTGGGCGACGCGCATTTCCGGCGCTGGCTCGCGATCTTCCGGCACACGGTGACCGACCTCTGCCCCGAGCGCACCGCCGCGCTCTTCATCGCGCGCTCCGAGCGCGTGGCCGAGGCGTTTCGCATGAACATCGCGATGCACCGCGGCGACATCCTGACCTTCCGCCCGCCGCTCACCCGCGAAGACTATCCCTGACCGGGAGCCATGGCCCCGATGCGGCGAAGGGCGGAGCCATGGCGACGCCGCGGGCCCGGCCGGTGCCGTCGAGCATCTACACCGAGCGCACGCCGCGCATCGCCTCAGTCCCGGCCCGGATGGTGAACGACGGTGGCGTGAGGCCGAGGCGCGGCGCGGCCAGCAGCATGCGGTCGGCCGCGACGTCGATGGCGTATGACTGGCGGTCGGTCGACTTCGCCCGCACGTCGAAGAGCCGCAGGTCCGAACCGATCCAGCGGAAGTCGGCCGGATCCTTGAGCACGGGCTCGGCAGGCGCGGGAGTGTCCATCGCGGCGGCGGCCAGATCGGCATAGGCGGCGCCACGGCCCGAGGCCTCATACACCGCGGTGCCGGGCTAGGTGGTCAGCTCTGAGGCCTCGACAGCATCGTCCGCGCGGCGGCGCCGGGCCTGCGCATCACCCGGTAGCCGGTGCGGGTCGACATGCTGCCGCCGGTCAGGCCGTCGCCGCCCATGATGGCGAAGGGGCCGCCCGCGGGCGCGATCTCGACCGAGAAGCTCTCGGGCGCGAGGTCGCGCTCCTCGCCGACGATCTGCGCCGTGGCAGTAAAGATGACCTGCCCGCCCTCGATGAACGGGCTGCGCAGCAGCGCCGTGCCGTCCGGACGCAGCTCGAGACAGGCCTCGACAGCAGCAGCCTCCTGCCCACGCTTCGGGCGCAGCGGAAGCATGGTTGCAAGCACCAACGCGCCCGACCCTGCAAGGAAGCCCCCTCGAGACGTTCACCGGCTGCCTTGCGGCAAGGCAACCTTTTCGTCTTCGATCATCCATGTGCCTAGGCCGGGTTTCGGACCGGCGACACCGTTGGGGAGGGTGTGGATTTCCTGAAGCACCCCTAAGCTCTTTTCATCTTGCGGCCCGTCCTGGGGCCGGCTGGGTCGCTCGGCGGCACGGGTGGCCGCCTCTGGCCCACGATGTAGCGGCGCCTACGCACCATGAAAATCCGTGGAAGACTACAGGCAGGCATGAGCGCCGCCCATCAATGAGCCGGGACCCTTTTCAGACGGCGGGGATCGCCCAGGCCTCGCCCGGGCGCAGCGCGCGGAAGCGATCCGGGGCCATGCCATGGGTCTGCTTGGCGGTCTCGAGCGCCTCGAACGGCGCCTCGCGGGACTCGTTGGTGAGCTGGATGGCGCCCCAGTGGTGACCGATGCCATAGGCGGCCCCGCTCAGCATCAGCCCCCGCACCGCCTCGTCCGGGTTCTGGTGCTGGTCGGCCAAGAACCATTCCGGATCGTAGGCCCCGATGGGCAGCAGCGCCGCGCGCAGCGGGCCGAAGCGGTCCGGGATGGCGCTGTAGGGGCGGCCCTGATCGAAGCCGGTGTCGCCGATGAAGAGCAGCGGCCCCGCCCCTCCGGTCAGCACGAACCCGCCCCAGAGCGCCATCGACCGATCCCCGACCCCGCGCGCGGACCAGTGGTGCGAGGGCACGCAATGCACGCCCAGATGCGCCGCCGTGGTCCGGTCTCCCCAGTCCAGCGTCTCGCAGCGCAGACCCGTCCCGGCGATCAACGTGTCATTGCCGAGAGGCGTGATGACCCGCGGGTCATGCGCGGCCTTCAGGCGCCCGAGCGTGGCCACGTCGAGGTGGTCGTAATGGTTGTGCGACAGCAGCACGACGTCGATGGGCGGCAGGTCGTCGAAGGCGATCCCCGGCGCGATCACCCGCTTCGGCCCCGCAAAGGAGACCGGCGAGGCCCGGTCCGACCAGACCGGGTCGGTGAGGATGTTGAGCCCGGCGGTCTGGATCAGCATGGTGGCATGGCCGACCATCGTGACGGTCAGGTCATCGACGCGGTCGGCGGGACGGACCTGCGCCTGAAGCGGCACCGTCGCGGGCCACTCGGCGGGCTTGTTGCCGAACCGCCAGCGCAGGAGGTCGCGAAAGCCGCGGGGCGGCGCGCCGTCGGGGTTGAAGAAACGCGTGCCATCGAAGTGATCGCTCACCGGCCCGCTGTAATAGGGGTTGCGCGGCCCGCGCGCACAGGCGGCAAAGAGTCCACCCACGGCGCCAAGCCCAAGGGTCGCGGCGGCAGAGCGAAAGGCGGGACGGCGGCTCATCACGGATCCCTCGATGCAAACGCGGGAAGATCCAGGCCCCCGGGATCGGGGACTCGGTTCGGAACATGAAATGGCGGCGCTGCGGGACGCTGGCCATTGTCCATCTTGCTCGACAGCCGGGCCGCAGCGCGACCCATCTCAGAACCGAGATAGTGCGCGAGCCGGGGCTGGTCGAGAGGTGAGGGCAGGATGATCCTTCGAAGCCCCCGCCCCAAATGCCTGAGGTCATCGACCGGGCCCGCCCGCCGTACGTCGATTGCGCCCAACGATAGCCCGCGGCTGCGGGGCGGCGCCCTGTCGGCGAAGCGCTCAGGATCACTCGGCGCGCTCGATCCGCACAGGCACCGCGCCGCTCTGGCCGGTGGTCCCCATCTCGCCGTCGAAGCACCCCAGCCGCAGCAACCCGACAGAGGACGAGACGATGGCAATGTCGCGCGACGGGCGGGACTGCGCGATGTGGCCGGTCGTCCGCGCACAGGCGCGCGGGCTTCCGCGGTCGTCGAGCCGACGGGGCAGGTCGGCCACCTTCTCGATGCCGTGGCAATCGGTCAGCGTGAGCTCGATCGGCAGCAGCGAGGCGAAGTCCCGGGACGCGTCGGCGGTTCCGCCGCTTTTGGCCTGCAACGCTCCTGCTCACCGGTTCGGTCGGAGCGCGTTGATCGGCCCGATAGCCCGCGCCGGGCGGCAGAGGCAGAGGCAGAGGCAGAGGCAGAGGCAGAGGCAGAGGCAGAGGCAGAGGCAGAGGCAGAGGATGCCATCGCCACCGGCCATGCACCCCTCAACCCCGCCTCAACCGATATGCCTCGGCAAACGGCGCGCCACACCCCGGCCGCGCGCCGCGCGCAGCGCCTCGCCATCTCACCCGCCGGAATGCGACCCGTGTTCCGTCATCGGCCGGTCGAAACCGCCCTTGCCGTCGGGCAGCGCGATGCGGATGTTCTGCATCATCCCCTGATCCTCGTGGTCGAGGATGTGGCAGTGCATCACGAAGTCGCCGATGTAGCGCTCGTAGCGGGTCCGCGTCTTCACGAGGTAGCCCGGCAGGATGAAGAGCGTGTCCTTCCACGCGCCCTTGAAGCCCGCGTACTGTGGCTCGATCCCGTCCGGGCCGCTCACGTCGATGTAGGTCGAGGGATCGTTCGGATCGATGTCGCAGCCTTGCGCGCCCTCGGCCGAGGGGCAGCCGGGATCGGGCCGGTACTTCAGCACCTCGACGATCTGGAATGGGTTCACGTGGATATGGAACGGGTGACCCACGGGGATGCTGCCGAAGGAGGACAGCGTCCACTCATCGACCCCGCCGAGCGGCAGCACCCGGTCGATCCGCGTCGCCTCATAGGAGGCCGCATTGACCAGCGCGAAGGGGGCACCGTTGCTGACATGGGTCGGCACGAAGGTCCCGATCTCGAAGGCGACCCCCGTGGGGTTGAGGTTGAGCGCGAAGCCCACGGTCTGCTGCCCCGAGACCTCGTGATCCGCGATATCGCGGTGCTTGACGAAGGCGTCGAGCCGGCCGTCGGCGAGATCCGAGAGCGCGGACTCGCGCGCGTCCGGGTCGGTGATCGTCGCCGAGATCGACTGCCCGAGCATCGCCAGCACGTGGTCCCCGCCGCCCCCGCCCTCGAGCGGGGCCTCCGCGGGCGCCACCTCGATGAAGCCGAGGATGGCGCTGTCGTTGTCGTTCACGTTGATGTCCGCCTGCGCCGCGCTCTCGGCATCGACGATGCAGTAGGTGCCTTCCGAGGGGAAGCTCACGAGGATGTCCTCGCGATAGGCGGGCTGCAGGATGACCTCGGAGCCGGTAAGAATGTCGGGACGCGTCAGCCCGTCGGTCGCCACACGCACGAGCTCGATGGGCACGCCCGAGCAAAACTGCTCCACGGTCTCGCCTGCCCTCTCGCGGCCCTCGGAACTGTCAGCCAGCCGGGTGCGCAGCGCCTCGGCGGGCTGGGATTCGACCTTGCGGATCTGCAGGCCGATGGTCTCGCGGACCCCGCCGTGGATGAGCCGCCAGCGCTCGACCCGCCCGGCGACGGCGCCGGGTTGCTCCTGCTGGATGCCGCCGTTGATCGCGGTGTAGCGTCCCGAGGCGGGCCACGCGGCGGGCGTGAGCTGGTCGAAGGCGCTGACCGGGCCGGGCTCGACCCCGCCCACGTCGCCCTCGTCGCAGATCCAGTTGCCCGTGGCCGGGTCGGTCTTGATCGAGCCCACCGCGGGCAGCGCGTCCGGTGCCGTTCCGCCATCGGCCAGCGCGTTCACCTGCGCGCGCGTCCAGCGGCAGGCATAGGCGATCTGCTGGAACAGCATGGTGCGCTCTGGGAAGGCCACGTTGTAGGAGCCGACCCCCGGGCGCGGCAGCACCACGTCGAGATCCCCCGGAAGCGCCCAGCCCCCGGCCCCGAGCACTGGCTGCCGGTTGCCGCGGATGAGCAGGATGCCCGCCATGCCGCTCGACACCTGCGGGGCGGTCGAGCCGTGACGGTGGGCGTGGTACCAGAAGGTGCCCGCCGGGTGGTCGTTGGGAATGTTGTACTCATAGGTGAACTTGATGCCCAGGTTCACCGTCAGCAGCACGTTGTCGCTGTTCCCCAGGGGGCTGACCCAGAGCCCGTGGGTGTGCACGTTGGTGAGGTTGAAGCTCGAGCAATGCGGGGTGTTGTGATCGGCGGGCTCCCCGGTGCAGCGCAGCGGCCCGCCGTTCGCCGCCTCGCCCGGAAGCACCATGTCCCCCGGGCGCGGCAGCTCGTTCTCGAAGGTCAGGCGGAACGTGTCACCGGGCGCGATCTCGACCACCGTTGCGACGAAGGGGGTGTTCTGCGCGACCGGCGCGCCGGTGTCGTCGAGTACCAGCCCCGCGTAGGCGCGCAGGCGCACATCGTCGAAGCCTCGGGGGTCGTCCTCCGGGAAGGACGGATTGCGGAAGGTGCCGTCGACATAGCGCAGGGACAGGTCGTAACAGACATCCGCCCCGAGGCAGTCGTCGGTCTCGATCATCGCCTTGGCCTGCGCGGGCGGCGCGAGCTCCAGCCCGCCGGTAGGCACCAGCCAGTCCGGCGTCGAGGTCCGGGCCATGGCGGCGGCGCGGGGCAGCGTGGCGATGTCCTGTGCGGTGGCACCGCTCGCGGTCAGGGAAAGAAAGACGACGAGTCCGGAAACGGCGTGCAGCGTCGATCGACGAATGAGCTGAGAGCGCATGGCAAATCGGGTCCTCAATCTGAATTTCAAATGTTTCGTGAGTATCCAAGGATCGTCTCACGCGAACGGATTCTCTTCAAGATTGAATGGAATGCGCTATCACACGTAAAAAAAGTGAGTGCATCTGTGCCCGGGACGGTCGGATCCGGGGGCTGTCCGCGACGACCGGAGGTTTCCCGGCGGAGCTGGGGACGGGTGGTCCTATGGGGGCAGACGCATAAAGGGGCGCCATGAATGGCGCCCCTGTGGGATCCTGAACGGATCGGGGTGTCGGTGGTCCGACGGGCTCAGTTGAAGTCGTTGATCATCGACTCGGCGCGAGCTGCGCGGTTGCCGGCGCTGTTTTCGGACTGGACGGCCTGGAACACGGCGACGGCTTCGGCGTTGCTCAGGGCCGACACGTCAGCGTTCGGAGCGATCTTCTCGAGAGCGGCACGGGCGAAATCGCCGGTGTTGTAGGAGCTCTGGGCCGAAGCGGCGCCGGAGAAGAGGGTCGATGCTGCAAGAGCGGCGGCGGTGAAGAGTGCGACGTTTTTCATTTTGGTCCCTTTCAGTGTGCTGACGCACATTCAGGTGCGTCACGAACTTCCGTGTGTTTCGGATGAGAGATATCTGATCCTTTGACACGACGTTTGCAAATCACCGAATGGCTCACGAACGCTCTCGCGTTTGTGTGAAGATGGGATCAACGGGTGCAAGATGAGTCTCATAATATTGCGGAAATATGATATTTCGACCGGTTCCTGCAATCTCGCGGGTGGGAGTTTCCGTGATCTCATGGTTGCAAAACCGGTCGGTTTCAAAAATCCGCACATGACTGTGCAGAATCGCACCTACATGACGATCTAAGGCCAAAATCACGGATTATCCATGAAATAAGACCTTTCCCGCAAAGGAAGACCCGACCATGGCGAGCCCGTGCCGGTTTGACAGCCCACAGCGCGGCGGCGACTCGCAGCCTTGCACCAGCGAGTCCGCATCGCACGGGACCGCGAGAGACCGGACGCGAAAGACGCCGGCCATGGGCACAGGTGTGACGGAAGACGGAACGGCCTCGGCCACCGGATCTGTAAAGGAAGAGGGGAGCGCGGCGACCCTCAGGGAGGAGGAGAGAGGGTCGCCGCTGATTTCCGGGGTTCAGGGAGGAGGAGAGAACCCCAGGAAACTCTGTAGCACATCGCTGCGCCGTTAACGCTAAACTAGCAATTGCTGCGACGCAGCGCAATGGTCAGCACTGCAGACCTGCCCTGCCCTCAGCGCATGGCAAGTCACGGGCCATCAGGCGGGCGCCCGATCAACCGCCGCGATCCAATCGAGGAACACCTGCCCGGGGCCGGAGAGGCGCCGCGCCCCGGTGACGAAATTAGGACGTGCCGAGGCCGAGCTCGCCCTCCGGCCACATCCGCAGCGCCCCGTCGCGCACCGCGCCGCTCGCGATGGAGCGCCAACCCAGCATGACCCCGCGCCCGTCGAGCACCGCCTGCACGTAGTTATTGAAGATCTGCCCCGAGAGGCGCGCCCGCGGGATGCCCCGGGCGCGAAGGTAGTCCTCCCACCCCGCCCAGTGCTGGTTGTGCGGGCTGCGCACATGGATGAGCGGCGCCCGGTCGAGACCCACGCCCTCGGCCTGCAACCGCTCCAGCTGGGCGGGCGCGGCCACCGGGCAGATCCGCTCGTCGAAGAGCTTCAGCGTCGTGCCCTCGCGCCAGCCGCAGGTGCCGTAGCGGATGGCGATGCCGATACCAGGCGAAAGATGCGGGAGGTCGGTCGCGGGGGCCTGCACGTTTACCGTCATCTCCGGATGCGCGGCGTAGAACTCGGGCAACCCCGAGATCGACACCTTCATCGCCTTCGGGCAGGAGCCGCGCGCCCACCTGAAGACCGAACCGCTGTTCGCAGTCGGGTTCACCCTGCTTTGCAGCCCCGCCTATCTCGGCCGGTTCGAGAACTTCAACGACCTCGGGATCCTCAAGGAAGCGACGCTTCTGCACATGTGCGAGGCTCTGCTGCACAAATCGCGTGAGCGATTCATCTTGTGAATCCAGTATGGTAGCTGGGTTCCATGAGCCAACCTATCCCCCCGGCCTACAAGACCAGGAATTCGCCGGCCTGCAATGAAGCGCCCAAGCGCCGTGGCCCTCTGACGATCCGTTGACCGGCAGTGCATTGCGCAGCAATGTCACGATAGGTTGGTTTGACCCCGAGATGATTTAGGATGCCACGCCGACTGGCAGGCGTGGCCGACAACAGACCCACAGCGATACCGCCAGTCAAACTTTCCTGACGATGAAGGTGCTGTTCGGCATGGCTTTGCAGCAGACGACCGGTTTCGTCGAGAGCCCGCTTTCTCTAATCGGTCTGAACTGGGTGGTGCCAGACTTCAGCACGCTGTCCCGCCGCCGGCATGATGCCGATGGTCGGCGCCGATGACGCCTATGTCGCCAGCGGCAAGAGCTTCTTCACCGTCGACACCCGCATCCGCCATCTCGACGAGGTGCACCGCGGCGCGGTGCTCACCTCGACGACGCAGATGCTCGAAGGGGCAGGCAAGAAGATGAAGCTCTTTCACCGCATTCTGCAGGAAGACGGCAGCCTTGCGGCCACCATCGAAACGCTCATGCT
>NZ_JAATOS010000171.1:0-8046 GCF_011806505.1 Salipiger sp. HF18
AAGGACCGCTGCCGAGGACTGTTTCCCGACCTGGGGCCGGCACCTGTCGGGCGGGTTCCTCAGCCACGTCGCGGGCAAGCTTTTCTTCCGCGCCGGCACGAAGGGGCTGCAGATCCGCATCCACAACATCACGCTCGACGGCACCGAGAACCCCGGCCAGCAGCCCCTGCCCGACACCGAGCTCGGGCACTTCCATGCCGCCGACTGGGAGCACTTCCTGCGACTCTACCGCTTCCGGCTGGCGCAGGGCTCTTACCGGGCCGAGCTGAAGCCGCAGGTGCGCCAGCCGGGGGCGCTCAGCCTCCACGATCTCTTCGCCACCATCGAGGACAGCGGCGGCGAGGCGGCGCTGAAACGGTTCCACGACGAGGTCTGCACCGCGACGCCGCGCCTAATCGGGGCGCTGGCCCGGAACGGGCTGCTGCGCGAGCGGCGCATGGATTTCGCCGTGCTGCGCGCACGGCATTTTCCCGGAACCTGATGCAATCCCCTGATTCCATGAGCGCAATTCCTGCCGCCGCAACCGCCGCGGGCGCCGGTCAGGCATTACCCTGTCCGCGGCAATCGCGGAAGAATGCTCCGAAACCGCACACAACCATGCGGCGACTGTCCCCTGGAACCCACGAATTACCCATCAAACGACCGTTCTGATTGACCTTTCCCCCTTGTTTCCGGTACAAGCCGCGCCATCGGGATCGCACATGCCAAGTCACGCTTGGGCCCAGAGGGCGCGATCCCATCCTCAGATGCGCGGGCCAAGATGAGTGTCCGCACCCAAATCGGACACACATGACCAAATTTTCTGATCTCAACCTGAACCCCAAGGTTCTCAAGGCCATCGAAGAAGCGGGCTACGAGACCCCCACGCCGATCCAGGCGGGTGCCATCCCCCATGCGCTGGCCGGCAAGGACGTTCTGGGCATCGCCCAGACCGGCACCGGCAAGACCGCCAGCTTCACGCTGCCGATGATCACCGCGCTCGCCCGTGGCCGCGCCCGCGCCCGGATGCCGCGCAGCCTCGGTCGCCGAGAACTTCGACACCTACGCCAAGTACGTGAAGCTTACCAAGGCGCTGCTGATCGGCGGCGTGAGCTTCAAGGAACAGGAACAGCTCATCGACAAGGGCGTCGACGTGCTGATCGCCACCCCCGGCCGCCTGCTCGACCATTTCGAGCGCGGCAAGCTGATCCTGACCGACGTCAAGGTCATGGTGGTGGACGAGGCCGATCGGATGCTCGACATGGGCTTCATCCCGGACATCGAGCGAATCTTCTCGCTCACGCCCTTCACCCGCCAGACGCTGTTCTTCTCGGCCACCATGGCCCCGGAGATCGAACGCATCACCAACACCTTCCTGTCGAACCCCGAGCGCGTCGAGGTCGCCCGTCAGGCCACCGCGTCCGAGACCATCGAGCAGGGCGCGGTGTTCTTCAAGGGATCGCGCCGCGACCGCGAGGCGACCGAGAAGCGTGACGTGCTGCGCCAGATCATCGACCGTGAAGGCGAAAAGTGCACCAACGCCATCGTCTTCTGCAACCGCAAGGTCGACGTGGACATCGTGGCCAAGTCGCTCAAGAAGCACGGCTACAACGCCGAGCCGATCCACGGCGATCTCGACCAGTCGCAGCGTACGCGCACGCTGGACGGTTTCCGCGACGGCTCGATCCGTCTGCTGATCGCCTCCGACGTGGCGGCCCGCGGGCTCGACGTGCCGAGCGTGAGCCACGTGTTCAACTTCGACGTCCCGGGCCACGCCGAGGATTACGTGCACCGCATCGGCCGCACCGGCCGTGCCGGGCGCGAGGGCAAGGCCTTCACCATCGTCTCGCCGCGCGACGAGAAGAACTTCGAGGATGTCGAGAAGCTTCTCCAGAAGGAAATCCCGCGCGTCGAACTGCCGAACATGTCGGCCCCCGCCGCCGTCTCCACGCCCGAGCCCGAGGACACCGCCTCGGAGGATCAGAGCGAGAAGAAAAGCACCCGCGTGCGGTCGCGCTCGAAGAAGCCCGAGCGGGAAGAGAGTAAGCCTGCGCGTGCCGAGAAGCCGTCGGCGCCGCGCCGCAACGACCGTAGCGACCGCAACGACCGCTCGGATAAAAGCGTCGTGGGCATGGGCGATCACATGCCCGAGTTCATCGCGCTGAGCTTCGACGAGCGCCGCGCAAGCTGACGAAAGCGTGCCACGGAAGGGCCGTTTTTCTGTGACGGCTCTTCAAGGATTTGGCCTCAGGGCCGGCGCATGAGGAATTCAGGCGCCGCCCCCGGAACCACCTCCAAACCAGCGTCGGGACCCGCGACCGGATCCGTCGCCAGCGCCGATCCCAGATACCGCTGCCCGGGCTGAGCCCAACACGCCCAGTTTTTCCCCATAGACACGGAGCCCGGAGCAAGGAGAGACGTACTTCTCCGCCACCAAAGCGCGGCGGCCCAGGGCAGACTGCATTGGTGGTGACCTGCTCTGCAACTGCACTTAGATCCGACAACCGCACTGGCTTGGCCCACGGAGAGCGCATTGCCATACGCTCAGGGCCTAGAGCGTAGAGCGTAGAGCGTAGAGCGTAGAGCGTAGAGCGTAGAGCGTAGAGCGTAGAGCGCTCCCGAAGCACGGATCTCTCCGCAAGGGTAGCCTGCAAAAGCAGAAAGGGCGGACCCGGCGGCCCGCCCCTCGCATATCATGACCGAGTGCTCTCCCGGGCGATCTCTCGCCGGGCCCGTCAGTCCCGCAGCACCGCCATGCTGCTCTGGTCCCAGCCGATCCACACCGGCGCGTCGCCGACCGACTGGCCGGTGTCTGCGTCCACGTAGGCGCGCAGCCTGGCGCCCTGCGCCTCCTCGACCGTCAGATCGAGCGCCATGCGCGAGCCGAGGAAGGTCTTGCCGGTCACCCTGCCCTGCACCGCGTTGGCGGTGGCCGGGCGCTCGGCGTGGAAGCCCAGCCGCTCGAGCCGCACCGAGGCGGTGATCGGCGCACCGGCGCGCGGCACCCCACCCGGCGCGTGTCCGCGCAGCGTCGTGCCGAACCAGTCCATCACCACCGCGTCGCCCTCGGTGCCGCGCAGTTCGCCGGTCAGCAGGTTGGTCTCGCCGATGAACTCGGCCACGAAACGCGAGGCCGGGTGGAAATAGAGCTCTTCCGGCGTGCCGTCCTGCTCGACCCGGCCCTTGTTCATCACCACGATGCGGTCGGACATCGTGAGCGCCTCTTCCTGGTCGTGGGTCACGAAGAAGAAGGTCTTGTTGGTGCGGCGCTGGATCGACTTCAGCTCCTGCTGCACCTGCCCGCGCAGCTTGGCGTCGAGCGCGCCCAGCGGCTCGTCGAGCAGCAAGAGCGCCGGATCGGGTGCCAGCGCGCGCGCCAGCGCCACCCGTTGCCGCTGACCGCCCGAGAGCTGCGCCGGGTAGCGGTCGCCATAGGCGGTGAGCTCGAGGAAGGACATGATCTCGTCCTGCCGCCGCGCGATCTCGGCCTTGCCCATGCCCTTGAGCTCGAGCCCGAAAGCGATGTTCTGCTTCACCGTCATGTGCGGGAACAGCGCGTAGTCCTGGAACACCATGTTGACGTTGCGCTTCTCCGGCGGACGCCTGGTGACGTCCTCGCCGCGCAGCAGCACCCGGCCCGCGGTCGGCTGCTCGAAGCCGCCGAGGATGCGCAGCGTCGTGGACTTGCCGCAGCCCGACGGCCCGAGGAAGGTCACGAACTCGCCCTGCGCGATGTCGAGCGTCAGGTTGTCGAGCGCGGTGGTTTCGCCGAAGCGCTTGGTCACGCCTTCGAGGCGGACGAGAGGATCATTGGCCATGGCTCAGCTATCCTTGTTCATGCGGCGGGTGAAACGCTCGGCCCAGACGCCGATCACGGCGGTGAGGATGAGCGCCACGGTCGCGATGGCGTTGATCTCGGGCGACATGCCCGATTTCAGCTTGGCGAAGATCAGCACCGGCAGGGTCGGCTCGTAGCCGCCCAGGAAGAACGAGCGCACGAAGTCGTCGAAGCTGAGGAGAAGGCAGAAGATGCTCGCCCCCATGATCGCGGGCACGAGATAGGGGAAGGTGATGCGCAGGAAGGCGATCAGCGGGTCGGCGCCAAGGTCGCGCGCCGCCTCGATCTGGCTTTTCGGCAGGGTCGAGAGCCGCGCCATGACCACCAGCACCACGAAGGGGACGTTGTGCACCGCGTGGCTCCAGACGATGGCGCCCATGCCCGGCTCGATGCCGAGGTAGCGGGCGTAGATGCGGAAGGCGATCGCCGAGATGATGCCGGGGATCAGCGCCGGCAGCACGGTCATCCCGAAGATCGCCGCCCTGCCCCAGAACTTGCGGCCCTCGAGCAGCACCGCGATCCAGGTGCCGACCACGACCGAGATCAGGGTCGAGAGCACCGCGATGGCGACCGAGTAGCCGAAGGCCGATATGGTCTCGGAGTCCGCGAAGACGCTCGCGTACCAGTCCAGCGTCCAGGACTTGATCGGAAAGCCGATGAACTTGCTGTCCTTGAAACCCATGGTGACCATGAGGATCAGCGGCACGAAGACATAGGCGACAAAGCCCCAGTAGAAGCAGGACAGGAGGATGCGGTTGTGACGGGTCATTTCGTGTCTCCCTTCCGCAGCGCGCTCATCAGCCGCTGGAACCCGGCGGTGATCGCCAGCGCCGCGAGGAACATGATCACTGCAAAGGCCGCGCCCGTGGGCCACTCGTCGCCCGCCACGTGGAAGAAGCCGGCGATGGTCTCGGCGAAGACCGTGGTCGACGGCCCGCCCAGCAGGACCGGCGTGGCGTAGAAGCCGGTCGAGATCAGGAACACCAGCGTGCAGCCCGAGGAAATGCCCTCGAGCGTCAGCGGCAGCGTCACCCTGCGGAACCGCGTCCAGGCCCCCGCGCCGAGGTCGGCCGCGGCCTCGTTCAGCGATTTCGGCAGCTTCTCGAGCGCCGAGTAGAGCGGCAACAGCATGTAGAGCGCAGTCAGGTAGACAATGCCCACGCCCATGGAGAAGCTCGTGTACATGAAGGGGATCGGCCGGTCGATGAGCCCGAACCAGCGCAGCACCATGTTCACCGCCCCGGTGTTGCCGAGCAGGATCATGATGGCGTAGGTCCGCACGATCTCGCCCACCCAGAACGGGATCAGCAGCAGCAGAAGCAGCAGCATCCGGTTTTTGGGGCTGACGTGACGGGCGAGAAAATAGGCCACCGGGTAGGTCAGGACCAGCGTGCAGAAGGTGAAGGCCGCCGCGAAGATCAGGGTCCGGAAGAACGGCATCCAGAAGATGCTGTCGCCGAAGAAGCGGACGTAGTTGTCGAAGGTGAAATGCTGCTCGACGTTGGCGGCGACCGGGTAGGCATCGGTCAGCGAGACGCGCAGCATCTGCAGCATCGGCCCGAGGTGCTGGGTCAGCACCCAGAGGATCGGGAAGACGGCGAGGATGACGAACTGGCGGCGCGGCGAGGCGGTGGCCACCTGCACGAGCGCCCGGTATGGCGCCCAGCTTGCCAGCCGGCCCCAGAAGGTGCGGTCGGAGGCATGCGCCGCGACGGTCCCGCGTTCCTGCCGCGCGGATGCGTCATAGGACATGGGGTCTTCCTTTTCGACAGGAATGACGACGGATCTGTGGGTCTACCGCCCGCCGGATCGATGTCCGGCGGGCGGCTGGCGAAAGGCTCCGTGAGTGTGTTTACGCGGCCTTGATCGCTTCCACGGCGGGATCGACGAGACCGTATTTCATCTCGTTCGCCTCGGCGCGGAAGAACTGAAGGTTCGCCAGCTCCTCGTCCGGGAAGGACGTAGATTTCTTTTCGAGGTCGGAAAGGTAGTTCGACGCATCTTTGTACGTCGAAATGAATCCCGAGGCCTTGGTCATCGCCGCACCGATCTCGGGGCTCGAGAGGATGGCGTCGAGGAAGGTGTAGGCGTTGTCCGGATTCGGGCAGTTCTTGGCGATGTTGTAGGTGTAGACGAAGCCGTAGGAGCCCTCTTTCGGGATCGCCATGCCGAGCGGGAAGCCGTCGTTGATCAGCGCCGCCGCCGGGCCGTTCCACGAGTGGCCGAGCACGATGTCCTGGTTGACGAACATCTGCTGCACCTCGGCGCCGCCGTCGTAGTACTTGCGCACCAGCGGCTTCTTCTCGATGAGGAAGGCCTTGGCCTCCTCGACAATCTCCGCGGCCTTGGCGGGGTCGTCGAGATAGGCGACCATGTTGCCGTCGTAGCCCATCATCAGCATGACGATCGACATCATGTCCTGGATCACGTAGGCGGTCTGGCCCTTGTAGGTTTCGCTGAACAGCGTGTCCCAGGTCTGGGCTTCCTCGGGCGAGACGATCTCGGAGTTGTAGGCCAGCACCTCCATGCCCGACAGGATCGGCGCGCCCCACTTCTCGCCGTTGATCGTGGCCCAGTCGGATTCCGAGAAGGTCGGGTTGATCTTGCCCCAGTTGCTCAGCCGGTCAGTGTCGAGCGGCGCCAGCAGGTCGCTGTCGATGAACTGCAGGAAGCGGTGGCCGGCGACGGTCATGATGTCGACCGTCGGGTTCGGCTGCTCGGCCGCGAGCAGGTTGAACTGCTTGCCTTGGTCGTCGACGAGGCGGACGTTGACCTTGATGCCGGTCTCGGACTCGAACTGCTCCTTGAAGGCCTCGGGCACGAAGTCGTTGTAGGTCCAGATGTTGACCTCGCCGCCCTGGGCGTAGGCGCGGCGCAGGTAGGCGGGGCTCGCAAGCACCGCGCCGGAGGCGGCTGCGGTGTTCAGGAACTTGCGTCGGTTGAGGATGAGCTTGGTCATGTGTTCGCGTCTCCCTGTGGGTTGGGTATCCGTATCGTTTTTTGTTCAGGTCGCCGCAGCGGGCGCCTTCTGCAGAAGACCGGTACGGGCGGCCTCGCGCAGATCGTCCAGGCTGAAGCGGTCGAGCTCCAGCGCATTCAGTATATCATTCTCAGCGGTGAAATCGCGGCCATACATCGCCGAGAAGATCCTGATCCCCGCCTCGTGCAGTTCGGCCGGGGCGCCGGCGAGCCGGCCCAACACCGCGGTCGGCTGCAGGCCGTAGGGCACGTCCTCGGTCACGTAGCGGCTGTCCGCGGTCGCGGGTCCGGTGCCGCCGTTGCCCTGCGCGTGCATCTGCTGGTTCATCTCCGAGACGCTGGCCTCGGGAACGTGGAAGCTCTGCGAGAAGTGCTCGAAGATGGTCTTGGTCTTCAGCCCCAGCGCCGCCACGATGGCCAGACGCTCGGCGTCGAGCGCCTCGAGCAGCGCCCCCACCTTGGGGGTGACGTTCTGGCCCTGCGACCAGGTCTCGCCGCGCTCCATCCGGGTGATGTTGCCAAGCGCGATGCCGAGGTGGTTCTGCGGGTTGAGGTTCGAGAGCGTGATCGCCAGAAGCCCGTCGCGCGGCACGAAGACATCGCCGAAGAGCCGGGTGCAGACCGCGCGGGCGCAGTCGCTGCGGGTCTCGGGCACGGTGCAGAGATCGACCTTCTTGCGCACGGTGTTGACCTTGACCGAGGCGCCCTCGCCCCGGCGGCCGGTGACCGCGGTGGTGCCCCATGCGGTGATCGTCGGCGTCACGCCGCGCGCGGCGCAGAGCTGCATCAGGTAGACCGCCCCGAACGAGGCGTGCGAGCTGATGATGACGTGCTGGCCGTCGCGCAGATGCGGTGCCAGCGCGTCGAAGACCGGCTTGTGACCGTAGCCCGGCAGCGCGATCAGGATCGCGTCGTTCTCGGCCACGAGCTGCTCGGCCGAGCCTGCCACCCGCGGGATGAACGAGGTCTCGACGCCGCCGGTGGCGGTCAGCGGGGCCCCGGCCAGCGCCGCGGTGGACGCCCCCGAGGGCGACCACAGCATCGGGTCGTGACCGTTGACGTGCAGAAGCGCCGCCGAACCGAAGGCGATGGAGCCCGCGCCCGCGATACCGATCCGGCAGGGGCTGCCCTGCGCCTCGGTCATGCAGAGACCTCCTCGCGCACGGGATCGCCCAGCACGTGCATCAGCCGGTTGGCCCAGCCGAAAAGCGACGACGACAGGATGAGATCGAGGATCTCTTCCTCGGAGA
>NZ_JAATOS010000172.1:0-7982 GCF_011806505.1 Salipiger sp. HF18
GGGGGTGTGGGGCGGGGGGACGGCAACCTCCGCGCGGCCGATCTGGCGGGCGGCGTCGCGCAGCGCGTCGAGGCGGCGGAACTGCGGGCGCACGAGGCCGAAGTAGAACCCCGCCGAGAGCACCAGCGCCGCCAGCCCGATGAGCACGGCGGCCAGGGTCAGCCGCCGGCGCAGGTCGTCGATGCCCGCAAGGATCTCGGCGCGCAGGCGCTTCTCCTCGTTCACCGCCCCCGCGAGCTGCGGTTCGAAGCCCGAGGCGAAGGTGTCGAGCCATGCCCGCAGCCGCTCACGGTCGCGGGTGTCCGCGACCAGCGCCGCGCGGGTGTTGCGGAACAGCGCCTCCATCCGGGCGATGGCCAGCGACTGGGTGGCGCGGCGGCTCTGGGCGTCGAGCCCCATCGGCGCGGCATCGGCGACTTCGGCATCGAGTCCGCGGCGCAGGCTGGCGAAAGTGCGGTCGAGCGTGTCGGCGATGCCCGCGAGGCGCTCGGCCCGGGTCTCGGGCGGCAGGCCGCGCTGGATCACCTCGGCGGCGACGACGATGAATGTCGAGACCTGCGTCGAGAGCGCGGCGTAATGCTCGAGCCGTTGCTCTGCCGCGAGCGCGGTGTCGAGCCGCTGCGATACCCGCGCCATCCCGGCCACCAGCATGGCCGCGGTGAGCAGGGTCGCGAGCCCAAGAAGCCCGGCGCCCAGCCCGAGTCTGGCTTTCAGGGAAAGGCGTCTGAACATGCCGGTCCGGGTCCTTTGTCTTGACCGTCTGCGTACGAATTCGTCAAATGCACCCATATAGTGCAAAAATTTTTCCCGAATGCTGCGCTGCAGCATCGCTGACACAAACCGGTTTATCCCTTCTTTGCACTTTCACGGCGACCCTGAGAAGGCATCACGTCCAACTCAACGAGGCAATCATGATTGAGCTTCTCTTTGTGGCCTGCTTGTCCACTGCGCCAGATCAGTGCCAGGAACGCAGCCTTCTCTACACCGACATCACCCCCATGACCTGCATGATGGGGGCCCAGCCCGAACTTGCGAAATGGACCGAGACCCACCCGGCCTTCACGGTGACCGGCTGGAGCTGCCGCATGGTGCGCGACGGCGAACGGGAGGCCTGACCTTCTCACGCGGCCCTCTGGGGAGGGTCGGCCGCGTGACCCCAATTCGTTTGTGACTTTTCCAGATTTTCCAGATTTTCGAGATTTCGGGACCCGGCAGGGGCGGCGCGCGGAAAACGCGGTCTAGCCCATTCGGACCGGTTGCCTTTCTCCCCGCTTGTCGGCAGCATCCGTCGCGGAGGAAGGGAGGATCCCGTGCAGGGAAACGATACGGCAGAACGCTGGACCCGCGCGCCCGACAAGGGCACGGGGCCGGGCAGGGTGGGTGTGACCGTGATCTCGCTGGCGGGCTTGCTGGCGATCTGGATCGTTGCCGCCGCGCTGACCGCCGACTCCCAGATCCTGCCGCAGCCCTGGGATCTCGTGCAGCCCTTCGCGCAGGCGCTGGCCTCGGGAGAGCTGCTCTACCATCTCGGCTGGACCCTGTCGCGGGTGCTCTGGTCCTTTGCGCTGGCGATGTCGCTCGGCATCGCGCTGGGGCTCGTCATGGGGCGGTACGAGGCGCTGAACCGCTGGCTCGACCCGTGGCTCGTGGTGTTCCTCAACCTGCCGGCGCTGGTGCTCATCGTGCTCTGCTACCTCTGGATCGGGCTGACCGAGGCCGCAGCCATCGCCGCGGTGACGCTCAACAAGATCCCCAACGTCGCCACCGTGATCCGCGAGGGCGCCCGGGCGCTCGATCCGGGGCTCGACGACATGGCGCAGGTCTACCGGATGCGGCGCTGGACGCAGATGCGCCACGTGGTGCTGCCGCAGCTTGCGCCCTTCATCACCGCCGCCGCGCGCTCGGGCGTGGCGGTGATCTGGAAGATCGTGCTGGTCGTCGAATTCCTCGGCCGTTCGAACGGCGTCGGTTTCCAGATCCACCTGTATTTCCAGCTGTTCGACGTCGGCATGGTGCTGGTCTACGCCTTCTCCTTCATCGCGGTGATGCTGGCGGTGGAGTGGCTGGTGCTGCAGCCGTGGGAGCGCCGGGTGCGCCGGTGGCGCGACTGAAGAATGACCATGACGATGCAAGATGACATTTCCCGCATGACCGCTCTCGACGTGTCCGGCCTCGGCTACAGCTACGGTGCCCGCCGGGCGCTCGACGGCGTGAGCTTCGCCCTGCGCCCCGGCCGCTTCACCGCGCTTCTGGGGCCAAACGGCGCCGGGAAGTCCACGCTTTTCGCGCTCCTGACCCGGCTCTTCGTGAGCGGCGAGGGCAAGATCACCGTGGCGGGCCACGACCTCGCCCGGTCGCCCCGCGCCGCGCTGTCGCGCATCGGGGTGGTGTTCCAGCAGCCGACGCTGGATCTCGACATGAGCGTGGCCGCCAACATGCGCTACTTCGCGGCGCTGCATGGCATCTCCGGGCGCGACGCCGACCGGCGCGCCGCCGAGGCGCTGGCAAGGCTCGGGATGCAGGAGCGCGCGGCCGAGAAGGTCCGCAACCTCAACGGGGGCCACCGCCGCCGGATGGAGATCGCCCGCGCCCTGATCCACGCCCCGCAGGTGCTGCTTCTGGACGAGCCGACCGTGGGGCTCGACTTCAAGAGCCGGCAGGCGATCGTGGCCCACGTGCACGACCTCGCGCAGTCGGGGCTGACGGTGTTCTGGGCCACCCACCTCGTGGACGAGATCCGCGACGGCGACGACGTGGTGGTGCTGCACCGGGGCAAGGTGCTGGCGCACGAGCCCGCCGAGACCCTGCGCGGCGACCGGCCGCTGAGCGATGTATTCATCGCGATGACCGCAGAGGAGGGCGCCGCATGAGGCTCTGGCTGACGGCCCTCCTTGCCATCGTGCGGCGCGAGGCGCTGCGCTTCGTTCACCAGAGATCGCGCTTCCTTGCGGCGCTGGTGCGGCCGCTGGTCTGGCTCGTGGTTTTCGCGGCGGGGTTCCGGGCCGCGCTTGGCCTGTCGATCATCCCGCCCTACCAGACCTACATCACCTACGAGGTCTATATCCTTCCCGGCCTCTGCGGGATGATCCAGCTCTTCAACGGCATGCAGTCCTCGCTGTCGCTGGTCTACGATCAGGAGATGGGCTCCATGCGGCTCCTGCTGACCTCGCCGCTGCCGCGCTGGTGGCTTTTGCTGTCGAAGCTTCTGGCGGGGGTCGCGGTGTCGATCCTGCAGGTTTACGTCTTCCTCGCAGTGGCGGCAGGCTTCGGCATCACCGTGGCGCCGCTGGGCTATGTCGCGCTTCTTCCGGCGCTGGTGATCTCGGGGCTGATGTTGGGCTCTCTGGGGCTGTTGATCTCGTCCACCATCCGCCAGCTCGAGAATTTCGCGGGCGTCATGAATTTCGTGATCTTCCCGGTGTTCTTCCTGTCGACCGCGCTCTACCCGCTGTGGAAGATGGCCGAGAGCTCGACCATCCTGCGCGACATCTGCGCCTTCAACCCCTTCACCCACGCGGTCGAGCTGCTGCGCTTCGCACTCTACCAGAGCCTCAACGGCTGGTCGCTGCTCTGGGTCTGCCTCAGTTTCGCGCTGTTCTTCGGGCTCGCGCTGCTGGGCTACGATCCGGCCCATGGCATGACCCGCCGGCGCAAGGGCAGCTGAATCGGCATTTTCACGCGCTAACAGCCCGAATAGGCCCCTGATAGGCGCTTTAAGCCGCGCCGCCGGGATGGTAAGGCCTTGCGCGTGATCCGCCGCCACGACCTGCCGGCATTTTCCCATGACCTTGGAGGGGCTCTGAAAACATGGCTGACCAAAACACTCCCGACATTGTGTATACAAAGGTAGACGAAGCGCCCGAACTGGCCTCGGCGTCGCTTCTCCCGATCATCCAGAGCTTTGCTTCCGCGGCGGGAATCACCGTGGGCACCAAGGACATCTCGCTTGCCGGCCGCATCATCTCGACCTTCCCCGAGGTGCTGACCGACGCGCAGAAGCAGTCGGACGACCTCGCCTGGCTCGGCGAGTGGGTGAAGAAGCCCGAAGCCAACGTCATCAAGCTGCCGAACATCTCGGCCTCCGAGCCGCAGCTCGTCGCCGCGGTCAAGGAACTGCAGGCACAGGGTTACGCGCTGCCCGATTACCCCTACGCGCCCGAGACCGAAGAGGAAAAGGCCGTCCGCGCCAAGTACGACGGCATCAAGGGCTCCGCGGTGAACCCGGTGCTGCGCGAGGGCAACTCGGACCGCCGCGCCGCCGCCGCCGTGAAGAAGTTTGCGCAGAACAACCCGCACCGCATGGGCGAGTGGTCCGCCGAGAGCAAGACCCGCGTGGCCGCGATGTCGGGCGGTGATTTCTTCTCGAACGAGGTCTCCGCGACGCTGCCCAAGGCCGCGACCGCCAAGATCGTGCTCGAGACCGCAGACGGCGAGACCGTGCTGAAGTCGGGTGTCGCCTACCCCGAGGGCACCGTGGTCGACGCGACCTTCATGTCGGCAAAGGCGCTCGACGCCTTCCTCGCGGACGAAATCGAGAAGACCAAGGCCGAGGGCACGCTGTTCTCGCTGCACATGAAAGCCACGATGATGAAGGTCTCGGACCCGATCATCTTTGGCCACGCGGTCAAGGCATGGCTGGCGCCGGTGTTCGACAAGTTCGGCGACAAGATGGCCGAGCTCGGCGTGAACCCGAACGGCGGCCTCGGTGCGCTGCTCGAGCGCGTCAAGGACGAGCCCGAGATCCTCGCCGCCATCGAGGAGGTGCGCGCCGCGCGCCCGCCGATGTACATGGTGAACTCGGACAAGGGCATCACCAACCTGCACGTCCCCTCGGACGTCATCATCGACGCCTCGATGCCCGCGCTGATCCGCGCCGGTGGCAAGGGCTGGGGCCCGGACGGCAAGGAAGCGGACACCAACTGCGTGATCCCGGACAACTCCTATGCGCCGGTCTATGACGCTGCCATCGAGTTCTTCAAGGCCAACGGCAAGCTGAACCCGGCCACCGCCGGCACCGTTCAGAACATCGGCCTGATGGCGCAGAAGGCAGAGGAATACGGCTCGCACCCGACCACCTTCGAGATCGCGAAGGCCGGCACCGTGAAGATGATCCTCGACGACGGCACCGTGCTGCACGCGCACGAAGTCGAAGCGGGCGACATCTGGCGCTCGGCCTCGGCCCGCAAGGCGCCGATCGAGGACTGGGTGAACCTCGCCATCGACCGCCAGAAGGCGACCGGTTACCGCGCCATCTTCTGGCTCGATGCCGACCGTGCCCACGATGCCCAGCTCATCGAGTACGTGAAGCCGATCCTCGAGTCGCGCGGCGTGGCCGACAAGTTCGAGATCATGGCACCCCGCGAGGCGACCATCGCCTCGCTCGAGACCATCACCGCGGGCAACAACACCATTGCCATCACCGGCAACGTGCTGCGCGACTACCTCACCGATCTGTTCCCGATCCTCGAGCTGGCCACCTCGGCCAAGATGCTGTCGATCGTGAAGCTGATGAACGGCGGCGGCCTCTTCGAGACCGGTGCCGGCGGCTCGGCCCCCAAGCACGTGCAGCAGCTGATGGAAGAGAACCACCTGCGCTGGGACTCGCTGGGCGAGTTCTGTGCCCTCGGCGAGAGCTTCAAGTTCTTCGCCGACCAGACCGGCAACGAGAAGGCGCGGGTGCTGGGCGATGCGGTGGACACCGCCACGCAGGGCATCCTCGACCACGATCGGTCGCCCTCGCGCAAGGTGGGTGAGCCCGACAACCGCGACAGCCACTACTGGTTCGCCCGCTACTGGGCCGAAGCGCTTGCCGCGCAGGACGCCGACGCCGATCTCGCCGCGCATTTTGTGCCGGTGGCCAAGGCGCTGGCCGATGGCGAGGCGGCAATCGTCTCCGAGCTGGCAGCGGCACAGGGCAGCGCAGCGGACCTTGGAGGCTACTACCACGGTGACGCGGAGAAGACCGCCGCGGTGATGCGCCCCTCGGCGACGCTGAACGCCGTCTTCGGCTGATCGCGCGTCCCGCGTGAGAAAACTCTGGCCCCCGTCCGGCAAGCGTCGGGCGGGGCCTTTTCCTTTCCGTCGGGGCAGGGCAGAACGGGCGTATGGACAAGGTTGATGTCATCGTCGCAGGGGCGGGTGTCGTGGGGCTCGCCGTGGCGCGCGCCCTCGCACAGAGGGGGCTCGAGGTTCTGATCCTCGAACCGGAGGACGCCTATGGCACCGGCACCTCGTCGCGCAATTCCGAGGTCATCCACGCGGGCATCTACTACCCGCAGGGCAGCCTGAAGGCCGAGCTCTGCGTGCGTGGCAAGGAGCTGCTCTACCGCTACGCCGAGGCCTATTCCGTGCCGCACAGGCGCTGCGGCAAGCTCATCGTGGCCACCAGCGACGACCAGGTCGAGGCGCTCGAAGGCATCCGGCTTCGTGCCATGGCCGCGGGTGTTGGCGACCTGCGCCTGCTGAGCGCTGCCGAGGCGCAGGAGATGGAGCCGCAGCTTGCCTGCAAGGCGGCGCTGCTCTCACCCTCGACCGGCATCGTCGACAGCCACGCGCTGATGCTCTCGCTGCTGGGGCAGGCCGAACAGGCGGGCGCGCTGCTCAGCCTCGGCAGCCGCGTCGTCGGCGTCGAGGCGGGCGACGGGTTCGCCGTCACCACCGAGGATGCCGGCGGCGAGCGTTTCACCATCGGGGCACGTTGTCTGGTGAATGCCGCGGGGCTGCATGCCTCCGAACTCGCGGGCGCCATCGAAGGTCTCGATCCGCAATACGTGCCGCAGACGCGCTACGCCCGCGGGAACTACTACAGCCTGCCCGGCAAGCCCGCCTTCTCGCGGCTGGTCTACCCGGTGCCCGAGCCCGGTGGGCTCGGTGTGCACCTGACGCTGGATCTGGGCGGGGGCATGCGCTTCGGGCCGGACGTGGACTGGATCGACAGCGTCGACTACCGCGTCAACGGCGCCCGCGTCGGGCATTTCCAGTCCGAGATCCGCAAGTACTGGCCCGGCCTGCCCGAGGGCGCGCTGGCGCCAACCTATTGCGGCATCCGCCCCAAGCTCTCGGGGCCAGGCGAGCCGGCGGCCGATTTCCGCATCGACGGGCCGGAACTGCACGGCGTTCCGGGGCTCGTGAACCTCTTCGGCATCGAGAGCCCCGGCCTGACATCGTCGCTCGCCATCGCCGAGGTCGTCGCGGCCCGTCTGGGCGAGGCCTGAGGCGGGCCCTCAGGCCCCTTCGCTACCTCCACCGGCTCCTCGCGGCTCAACCCGATCTCGGGCATGATCGCGTTGCCACGCTCGTAGAGCCGGTCCATGTGCTCGTCGATGGCCGGCAGCCGTCCGTCGATGAGCCGCGGCCCCTCCCGGTCGCCGTCGCGCGCCACGAAGCCCGCGTCGAAGACTGAGGCCCCGGCGTCGGCGCGTGGGGTGACTCTCCTGTCCACATGAATCTCGAGGGCGTCGTTGCGCGGATCCTTGACGGAGCGCTGCGACGAGGCGGCGCTGTTGGGGGTCATCTGTCGCGGGCCTTGTGGGATGTGCCGCCCGGTCGTGGTTGCGCTCGAGGGTAGCCGGCCGCTGTGCCGGGACGCGGGGCGCCGCGTCGCCAATTGCCGGCGCAAACGCGGCGCGTGGGTCTGGCGGGACCCGTGGGCGGTCGGGTGGGTCGGGCGGCGGACTCCAGGCGGGAGAAAAGGTGACGCGAGGGGATTCCGGTCCGCGATTCCGGCCGGCCGCGGTTTCTCGGCGCCAGAGGTCCGGATCGCGGTGTCGACCCGGGGGTGTGAGGGCCGGGGCAGGGACCGCGAAACGCAATGAAACAAGGCGCCCTGCGAAATTGTTCGGGGAAATCGAAGTTTTTTGAAAAAAGTGCTTGCGGAGATTGGGAACTGGGACTAGAACCCACCTCCACCGGCGGCGCTGAGGCGCTGACGGGACGCAGGACGGAGCGGCGGCGGCGAGGAAACGAGGCGCGGTTGCAGACGA
>NZ_JAATOS010000173.1:0-7955 GCF_011806505.1 Salipiger sp. HF18
CCGAGCTTTTCGGCACCGTCGAAGGCCGCGAGCGCCTGACCCCGGGCCTGCTGCTGCTTGCCGACGGCGGCACGCTTTTCCTCGATGAGGTGGTGCAGATGCCCGAGACGCTGCAATCGGCGCTCCTGCGGGTGCTCGAGGACCAGCGACTGCGCCCCGAGGGCGCCGAGCGCGAGATCCCGCTCGACCTGCGCTTCCTCTTCGCGACCAATGCCGACCTGCCGAAGGCGGTGGCCGAGGGCAAGTTCCGCGCAGACCTCTATCATCGCATCAACGTCATGCAGATCGAGATGCCCGCGCTCAAGGACCGGGCCGAGGATACGGTCGAGCTCGCGGCGCTGTTCCTGTCGCAGTTCCAGGCCTCGCTGTGCCTGCCGGGGCTCGAGCTCAACGAGGTGACGCTGCTCAAGTTGCGCAGCTACGACTGGCCGGGCAACGTGCGCGAGCTGAAGAACATGATCGAGCGCTCGGTCATCCTAGGCGAGTTCCCCGAGGAATTTGCGGGCACGGGCACGGTGACCGGCGCGCAGGCCATCGAGAGTCTCGATTTCGTGGTGCAGCGCCACATCATGCACATGCTGGACGAGTGCAAGGGCAACCGCGCCGAGGCCGCCCGCCGACTCGGCGTCTCGCGCAAGACCATCGACCGCAAGCTGGCGCTCTGGTCGACGGACTGACGCCCGCGCCCGATGCGCGTGTCTTCCAGGCACGGGTGTGGCACGGGTTCGGCGGGGGTACCGGGGGCCGGAATACGCGAAAGCTCCGGCATTGGCCGGAGCTTTCCCTTTCGCTCAAGTGCAGTGCGTTCGGGGCCTACAGCACCGCCCGCGCGATGCGGAGCATCTGCAGCAGCTCGTATTCCGAGTCGTCGAGCTGCACGATCTGCCCGTTCAGCACGGCGTAATTGTCCCCGTCCTGCAGCCGTGGCAGGCGATAGAGGTTCCTCAGCTCGTCCTGCGTAAGCGCCGCCGTCGGGGCAATCGGAACGCTGTCCGAAAGATCCGCCACCCGCGCCATGCGGTTGACCAGAAGCAGCGAGCGGTAGTCGTCGTCATCGAGCAGCACCGGCATGCCGTCGATCAGCCCGTAGCGCTGACCACGCGGCGCCGGATCGAGGTCGAAGAGCCGCGCGATCTCGTCCGATTGCAGCAGCAGGTAGTCCGGGTCGGGATCGACGTCGAAATCCGAGCCGAGCCATTCGCCACGACGCTCGCGCCACAGCTCGTCATAATCGTCGCGATCGTAGGACGCCCAGTCGTCGTAGCTCATGCCGTCGCGGGCGAGACCCGGCGGTACGCAGGGCGGATCCTTCTTGGCAAGGCCCGGCGGGCAGTTGCGATAGGTGATCAGCTCATCTTCGGGCACATCGCCGACCACCAGCTGCGGCGTCGCGAGAGCGAGGGCCGTTGCGCCAAGCACCCGCGCCATATCGCGCCCCGCAGGCGCCGGGGTCGAGACAAGTCGGCTCACCACGGTCTCGCGTTCGTCCTTGGAGAAGGCCTTGCGGTCCTTGCCGCGGTTGCCATTGCCCTTCGAGACGTGCTCGGGACCGTTGCCGTCCGCCGTGGACTTTGGCCCGCCTGCATGCTCGGGCTTGCCGCCGCCGTTGCCGGCATTTGCTTTCCCGTTGCCCTTGCCGGGATTGCCGTTGCCATTCCCGTTGCTGGCATGGTCGGGACCCTTGTCCGCCTTCGCCTTGCCATTGCCCTTGCCGGCCTGGGTGTTGCCGTTCCCTTTTCCGCCGTTGCCTTGGCCCTGCTTGGACAGCTTCTTGTTGCCGCCCCCGTTGCCATTGCCCTTGCCGTTGTTGCCATTGCCCTTGGCGAGCCAGATCTGCTCGGTGGAGGCCGGGCCGATGCCGGAGAGGTCTCCGAATGCGTGGACCGGAGCCGCGGACAGATGGGTCGAAGAAAGTGCGAGCGCCACGGCGCCGCCGATAATGAGCTTGTTCATGACAGACGCCTTTCGTTTGGGCCCCCAAC
Source organism: Salipiger sp. HF18 (assembly GCF_011806505.1). NCBI lineage: Bacteria > Pseudomonadati > Pseudomonadota > Alphaproteobacteria > Rhodobacterales > Roseobacteraceae > Salipiger > Salipiger sp. HF18. The sequence continues at coordinate 1,983 of NZ_JAATOS010000173.1, forward strand.
GCGACAATCGCGCATTGCGTTCCCTTGGCCGGGGTCCCGGCACCGACGTGAGAGACCTGTTCACGCCCGCCGGCGCCCCGTTTTCGAAGGGTATCACGCCACCACGGAGGCGGCGAGAAAAGCCCTCGTCCTGCACTTCAGCCGCGGCAGCAGCATGGCCCGCGCGCCTGAACTCGCTGGGCCCCGACCACGGGAAAGCCGCTTTGTTCCCAGAGCCATGCCGCGTCGTTTCCAAGACCGGGCTGCTGGGGCAGGGGCATGACTGCGACCACCTGCATCTTGCCGAGCGAGCCCGACACATATCGCTCAAGATCAGTCGGTGGCACTGCTGTGAACCTCGGTCAGAGTGGGGTGGCGACTTTGGCTCTCGGGCGCCTTGAGGCGGCGTGACAGTCATCGCCTCACCAAGGGGGGAAGGGCGGCTTGCCGGGGGTTCCCATCAGCCCCCGGGCGCCGCCTGAGACACGCCAGCCCGGCCCCTGATACAGGTCCCACAACGCCGCCAAGGGCTGACAAACCGGTTTCGTGAGCTAGGTCCCCCCCGAAACCAATCCGCCAACCAGTCCACTCAGGAGAGCCAGATGCACGACAAGATGCCGCAAGAACGGCTGTTCATCTTCCCGAGGGTGCACAAGGCCGTCTTCGCGGTCTCGGCGCTGCTCATCGTCGGTTTCATCATCTTCGGGGCTGCGTTCAACGAGCAGGCCAACAGCGTCTTCACCGGTATCCAGAACTGGTTCGCCGACACGCTCGGCTGGGCGCTGATCATCGAGGTCAACATCTTCGTGGTCGCCACGATCTACCTCGCTTTCGGCCCCTTCGCCGACATCCGCCTCGGCCGGATGACCGACAAGCCCGCCTACGGGCTGATCTCGTGGACGTCGATGCTGTTCTCGGCGGGCATCGGCATCGGCCTGATCTACTGGGGCGTGGCCGAGCCGCTCTACCACTACTTCGCGCCGCCCATCGGCGATCCGGAAACGCAGGAGGCCGCGCGTCAGGCGATGGTGCTCTCGTTCCTGCACTGGGGCTTCCACGGCTGGGCGGTCTACGCGGTGATCGCGCTGGCGCTGGCCTATTTCCACTTCCGCAAGGGCCTGCCGCTGACCATCCGTTCGGCGCTCTACCCGATTCTCGGAGAGAGGATCTTCGGGCCGTGGGGCAGCGCGGTCGACATCCTCGCGGTCTTCGGCACGATGTTCGGCATCGTCACCTCGCTGGGGCTTGGCGCCATGCAGATCAACGCGGGCCTGGGCGAGGTCTTCGGCATCGGCGACAGTGTGGTCACCCAGATCCTGATCATCGCGGCGATCACGCTGGCGGCGACAATGTCCGTGCTGGCCGGCCTCGACGGCGGCATCAAGCGGCTATCGAACCTCAATATCGGGCTCAGCTTGGTCTTCCTGATCTTCATACTGATCGTCGGCCCGACGGTCTTCATCTTCGATCTCTTCGTGCAAAGCTACGGTGACTACGTCGCCCGCTTCGTCAGCTGGGCCAGCTGGACGGAGGCCTGGCAGGCCGATGGCTCATGGCAGAATTCCTGGACCATCTTCTACTGGGCGTGGTGGATTTCCTGGTCGCCGTTCGTGGGCGTCTTCGTGGCGCGCATCTCCAAGGGCCGCACCATCCGCGAGTTCGTGCTGGGGGTGATGCTGCTGCCGACCTCGATCATGTTCTTCTGGTTCTGCGCCTTTGGTGGCACCGCGCTCAACATCTCGCTGGGAGGCGACGCGACGCTGGTCGAGGCCACCCGGAACGACTACGGCGATGCGATGTTCGCCCTGCTCGACTACTTCCCCGCCTCGGGGCTCATGTCGGGCTTCGCGATGATCCTTATCGTGCTGTGGTTTGTGACCTCCTCGGACTCCGGGTCCTTCGTGATCGACATGCTGACCGCGGGCGGCGACACCGATCCGCCGAAGGTGCAGCGGGTGTTCTGGGCGATCACCGAAGGCGCCGTGGCCTCGGTGCTGCTGCTGGCGGGCGGGCTCAACGCGCTGCAGGCGGCGGCGGTGGTGGCCGGCTTCCCCTTCGCGGTGGGCTGCCTCTTCATCCTGATCGGGCTCTTCAAGGCGCTGCGCTGGGATACGCTGATGGTCTACCGCCACAACCAGCGTTACCGCGACGACGAGGAAGCGGATCACGCCATGCCGTCGGAACTGCCGGGAGAGCTCTACGGCGCGGAACCGACGCCACCGCCGAGGCCCGCGTACAATCCTGCGGAGTGACCCCTTTCGGAACCAGACATCGGACCGGCGTTCGCGCCGGTCCCTTGCGTTGGCGGGCTCCGCAATCGGGGACCTTCAGGCTGGCTGGACGGTCAGGCCGGCTGATGCATCAGGCAGGCGGCCACATGCGGCTGAACACCCCGTCGCGCTTCACCAGCCCGTGCAGCGCGGCAGCCCCGATATGCATGGCGATGAGCACGATCAGCACGCTCTTCGCCAGCTCGTGGAAGCCGCTGGCGGACTTGGCCAGCGCCTCGTCCTTGGCGATCATGCCGCCGAGCAGCGGGTCCCAGACCTCCATCGGGAAGCCGCCGGCCTGCACCCGCACGATGCCGGAGATCACCAGCGCCACCAGAACGATGTAGAGCAGCCAGTGCACCACCTTGGCCGCCAGCGCCTGCAGCGCCGACACGCTCGCGGGGAGCGGGGGCGGCGCAGCGATCAGCCGGACCACCAGCCGCAGGACGACCAGCAGCAGGATGACCGGACCGATGTTCTTGTGATAGAGAAAGAGCGTATCCTGGAGCGCCCGCGGCAGCCCCTCCTGCACCATGACCAGCCCCGCGGGGATGGTGGTGAGCACGAGCAGCACGGTCAGCCAGTGCAACAGCCGCGACGCACGGGAGTAGCGAAGGGAAAACTGAGTCTCGGACGCGCTTGCCATGAGCCGACCTCCCGGTTCTGAATTCTCACAGCCTAGTGAGTAGATGTCTCTGCGTAAAGCGGGGCGCTTGACAGCTGCTGCCGTGCCAGCCCTTCATTCGTGATGGACCTGCCGCCCCCTCACCTTCCGCGCGCTTCGGCCCTGGCCGGGGCAAGGACGCCCTTCGTGTCCCTCGCATTGCTGGCGATGGGCCTGGCGCTCGCGCTCTACGGGCTTTCGTGGTGGCTGGCCGGGGCGGCCATGCTGCTGCCGGTGCTGGGCTTCGGCTTCGGGGCCGGGGTTTCGGGCCATTTCCTGCTGCGCCTCTGGCCCGCTCCGCGTCTCGGCTATGCCAACGCGCTGACCCTCGGCCGGCTGGCCCTGGCGGCGCTCATGCTGGTGCCGCTGGCCCGGCCCGGTCTGACCGAGGGCGCGTCGGGCTGGGGCTTCTTCTGCGTCGCGCTCGTCACCCTGGCGCTCGACGGGGTCGACGGCCCGCTCGCCCGCCGCAGCGGGCTGGCGGGGCCTTGGGGCGCGCGGTTCGACATGGAGGTCGACAGCGTCTTCGCCCTGCTGCTCTCGGCGGTGGCCTGGCGCAGCGGCGCGGCGGGAGGCTGGGTGCTGCTGCTCGGCAGCCTGCGCTACCTCTTCGTGGCGGCAAGCCTGCTCTGGCCGTGGCTCGATGCGCCCCTGCCGCAGCGCTTCCGGCGCAAGCTGGTCTGCGTGGTGCAGATCGCGGTGCTGGCAGGCCTGCTCGCGCCCGTCGCCGTGCCGCCCTGGTCCGAGGTCGCGGCGCTTCTGGCACTGGCGCTGCTGGCATGGTCCTTCGCCTTGGACGTGCTCTGGCTGGCGAGGCGGCGGTGAGCGGGACGCTGCGCCTCGGGCTGGCGCTGCTCTGCTCGGCGGTGCTCGTCGACCTGCTGTTGATCCTGCCCAACCACCCGAACGCATTGCGCTGGCCGGCGCTGACCGTGGTGCCGCTGGAGCTGCCGGTGCTTCTGCTCGGCATGCTGGCGCTTGGGGGTCACGCCCGGCCGCTGGCAATCGTGGCGACGGTGGCGCTCACCCTGATGACGGCGCTCAAACTGGCCGACCTTTCAGCCTATGCCGCCTTTGGCCGGGGCTTCGATCCGCTGGCGGACATGCATCTCGTGCCGGCGGCGGCGCATCTGCTGCGCGGCAGCGCGGGGCTTGCGGGCGCGCTGGTGACCGGAGCCACGCTGCTGCTGCTGCTGGGCGGCGCGATGGTCCTGCTCTACCGCGCGCTGACGCTCTGGGCCCGCAGCGGCAGCCGTCTGCCGCGTGGCTCGCGGTACGTGGCAGGCGGCACCGCGCTGGTCTTTGCGCTGCTCTGTGCCGCCGAGATCCGCACCGCCCTCAACGGCTGGCAGGGCTGGCGCCCGCCCGGCAGCGCCTTCACCGCGCGGCTCGGGGCCGAGCACATCCGGGACTTCGCCCGGTCGCGCGTGGCCCTGGCCGAGTTCGAGCGCGCCGCGGCAGAGGATCCATGGGCCGGCCGCGCCGGGCTCCTGTCGAAACTCGAGGGCCGCCCGGTGGTGATCGTCTTCGTCGAGAGCTACGGGCGCGCGGCCTTCGACAACCCGCTTTACGCGCCGCGCCACCTTGAAACGCTGAAGGCCGGAGAGGCCACGCTCGCGCGGGCGGGGCTGGCGATGCGCTCGGGCTGGCTGGGCTCGCCGGTGCAGGGCGGCCAGAGCTGGCTGGCCCACGCGACGCTGGCGGCGGGTGTTCATGTCAGCGACCAGAGACACTATCGCGCCCTGCTGGCGAGCAAGCGCCAGACCCTCTTCGCCCTTGCCGCGGGCGCAGGCTACCGGACCATGGCCGTGGCCCCGGCGATCGTGATGGACTGGCCCGAGGGGCCCGCCATGGGGTTCCAGGAGATCCGCGCCGCCGCAGACCTCGGCTATCGCGGGCTGCCCTTCAACTGGGTGACCATGCCCGACCAGTACACGCTGGCGGCCTTTGACCGGATTGCCGCCGGGCAAGACGCGCCGCTGATGACCGAGATCGCGCTGATTTCGAGCCACGCGCCATGGACGCCCGTGCCGCGGATGGTGCCGTGGGAGGCGGTCGGCGATGGCAGTGTCTTCGACGCCGAGGCCACGTCGGGTCCGAGCCCCAAGCAGGTCTGGGCCGATCCGGACCGCATCCGCGACCACTATGGCCGCTCGCTCGACTACGCGCTGCGCACCGTCCTGTCGTGGGTCGCACTGCCGCGGGCCGAGCCGCCGCTGATCATCGTCCTCGGCGACCACCAGCCCGCCGGGTTCGTGGCGCAGGCGGGGGGCAAGGATGTGCCCGTCCACCTCATCGGTGCGCCGGACGTCCTGAGCCTCTTCGACGGGTGGGAGTGGAGCTCGGGGCTGCGGCCCGCCGCCGCGCAGGAGACTTGGCCGATGCAGGCGTTCCGCGACCGGTTCCTGGACGCGACCAGCGAGGCGGATGCCGAGGTGCGGGCGGACGGCTCGTGAGCGCGCTGCGTCTTCTCCTGCCGCTCGTGCTGATCGGGATCTGCCTCTGGCTTTCCGACGGCCGAGACGCGTTGCAGAGGCTGTCGGACCTGTCGCCGGGCTGGGCGCTTGCCACGCTTGTGCTGCTCAACGCGGTCACGCTGCTGTCGGCGCTGCGCTGGCGGCGGACCGCTGGGGCCTTGGGGCTCGCGATGTCTCGGGGCAGCGCGGTGCGGGAGTATTACATGGCGCAATTCGTCAACCAGACCCTGCCCGGAGGCGTGCTCGGCGACGCGGCGCGGGCCGCGCGCAGCCGCCAGAACGGCCCGATGAGCCGCGCCGCGCAGGCGGTGGTGCTGGAACGCGCGGCGGGGCAGGCGGGCATGGCGGTCGTCGCGCTGTCAGGCATCGGGGTCCTGCTGGTGGGCGCGTCGCGCCCGGCGCCGGATGCAGGCCTTTCGGCGACCCTGTGGGTGCCCGGTGCTGTGCTTGCGGCGCTACTGGGCGCGCTCTTGTTGCTGCTGGCCAGCCGCGGGGGGCGGGAGAATGGCTGGCGCGCCGCGGCCCGCAAGGCGCTGCTGGGACAATGGCCCGCGCAGGTGGCGCTGTCGCTGGCGATCGCGGT
>NZ_JAATOS010000174.1:0-7919 GCF_011806505.1 Salipiger sp. HF18
CCGAAGATCGACGATGACCGCCAGCCTCGCGATCAGCTACGCTCGCGGCTTCCTACACCACGCCGCGGGGCACTATCCGGACTGTCCGGATGAAACGCTCAAAGAACGTTCATTCCTCGTTCGACATCAGGTCTCGTGCCAAGCGGGTCTCCATCGCAGATATCAGCTTGAATTACGCTTGCCGCGCAGTGTGAATCTCTTTTGTCAACACGCCCTAGCAGTTGGCGCCTGGCCAGCGGTTCACTGCTTCACCAGTGGTTTAAAACTGAACGTGCAAAAGCAGCCGAGCTGAGGGTCTAGGTGCTGTGTGAAGGCGGCCGGTATTCAGTGCGTATGGATCATAGACTTTTTATCAGGAGATCGCGTCATTCTTGAGGAATCTGAGGTAGAGATCGGAAATTTGGGCTTCATCGGCTCGGCGGAGATTGTTGTCTGGTGTCCCAGAAGCGATTGCCTGACGCGCCATTTCGGGGATGGCGGCTCTGAAGGTTTCCTGTGAAATCCCCAGTGACGCTAGGCTTGGTACTTCCAGGCGAGCGTTTAGGACTTTCAGCGCGTCGATCAGCGCAGCCGGGTCCTCGGCCAGACCCATCGCCTTGGCAGCGCGGCCGTAGGCTTGCGGAGCGGACACGGCGGACCACTCGGTCACCAGTGGCATGAGCATTGCATTGGACATGCCGTGGGGCACGTGGAAAGCAGCCCCGATGGGACGGCTCATGCCGTGGATCAGCGCAGTCGAGGTATGCGAAACGGCCATGCCGGCAAGGCAGGCACCCAGTAGCATGTCGGAGCGCGCCGCATGATCCCCGGGGACGCGGGCGGCAGTTTCCAGGCTCTTGCCGATCAGCTGCATGGCCTGCGTTGCCAGCCCGTCGGAGTAGGGTGTGGCATTGCGATTGACCAGCGCTTCCAGCGCATGGGAGAGCGCATCGAGACCGCTGTCTACCGTGACCCGGTAGGGGCAGCTCAGCGTCAGCTCGACATCGAGAAGGGCCACTTTCGGTTGCAGCGACGAACCAAGCAGCAACAGCTTTTCATGGGTCGTGGCGTCGGTGATCACCGCCGCCCGTGTCACCTCGGATCCTGTGCCGGCGGTGGTCGGCACGCAGAGGATAGGCAGCGCGGGCAGGTCAACGATGCGGGGCACCGAGAGCGCGCGGAGGCTGTCAGCCTGGACGCTGAGCAGTGCCACGGCCTTGGCAACATCCATAGCGCTGCCGCCACCGATGCCCACGACGCAATCCGCGTCGACCGAGCGGGCGATCTGGACCGCGTCCATGGCTTCGGCATCGGTCGGATCGGGCGAGAAGGCAGAGAATATCTGCGGCGTCATGCCCGCGTCGCGCAGCCCGGACAGCATCTTGTCCGCAAGACCCAGCTGGTGGACGACGGGGTCGACCACCACCAGCGGGCGCCTGCTGCCGAGGTCGGCGAGGATGGGGCCGGCCTCGGCGCTGATGCCGGGGGCCATTCGGACATCGCCGGTTGTCAGGATACGCATCATGTCAGTGGTCCAGGATCTTCGAGAGGAATTCGACGGCGCGCTGGCTCTTGGGGGAGGCAAAGAACTCGTCCTTGGGGGTGTCCTCGACCACCTCGCCGCCATCCATGAAGACGACGCGGTCGGCGACCTTGCGGGCAAAGCCCATCTCGTGGGTCACGACCATCATGGTCATGCCTTCCTTGGCCAGCTCGACCATAACGTCCAGAACCTCGGTGATCATCTCGGGATCAAGGGCCGAAGTGGGCTCGTCGAAGAGCATGGCGATCGGATCCATGGCAAGGGCGCGGGCGATGGCGATACGCTGCTGCTGGCCGCCTGACAGCTGGATCGGGTACTTGCGGGCATGGTCGGACATGCCGACGCGCTCCAGCAGGGCTGCGGTCTTGGCTTCGGCCTCGGCCTGGGTGCGGCCCAGAACACGGGTCTGGCCGATGCAGATGTTCTCCGTCACCGTCATGTGCGGGAACAGGTCAAAGTGCTGGAAAACCATCCCCACATGAGAGCGCAGCTTGGGCAGATTGGTCCTTGGTCCGGTCACCTCCATGTCCTTGACAGAGATGCGACCGCCCTGGACCGGCTCTAGCCCGTTGACGCATTTGATCAGTGTGGACTTGCCCGAGCCCGAGGGGCCGCAGATCACCACCACCTCACCGGGCGAGACGGTCAGCGAGCAGGACTTGAGGACCTGGAAATTCTTGCCGTACCATTTGTCGACATCTTCGAGAACGATCATCGGTTGCATGGTCTCTCCTCAGCGTTGTTCGGCCGCATCGGCCTTGATGTCGTAGCCACGACCGAAGTGCCGTTCGATCCGGCGCTGGATCAGGTCCCAGGCGGTGGTCATCAGCAGGTAGTAGAGGGCGGCGACAACGAAGAGTTCCAGCACCATGAACTTCTCCTGGATCAGGACCTGGGTGCGGCGCAGCAGCTCTTCCATTGAGATGATGGAGGCGATGGAGGTGGTCTTGAGGCAGCCGTTCACCGAATTGCCGAGGGGCGGGATGATGATCCGGGCGGCCTGCGGGGCTATGACGTAGCGCATCATCTGCACATCGGTCATGCCGACGGCACGGGCGGCGTTGCTCTGGCCCTTGGGGACCGAGCTGATGCCTGAACGGATGATTTCGGAGAGGTACGCGGCCTCGTTCATCACCAGGCCGATCAGGGTGGCTTCGAGCACGCTGAACTTGATGCCGATCTGGGGCAGGCCCGTGTAGATGATGATCAGCTGCACCAGCAGAGGCGTGCCGCGGATCAGCCATGTATAGAAGTAGGCGATATTGCTGAGAACCCGGAAGGGGCTCATCCTCATCAGCGCCACGACACAGCCGGCGACGACGCCAAGGGTCATTGATGCAATGGTCAGACCCAGCGTCACGGCTGCGCCCTCAAGAATGTATGTGTTGGTCAGGTACTCGAAGAACCCGTCCCAGTTCCAACCTTTCACGATCGTCTCCTCGTGAGCTGATGCGCTTGCTGCGCCGGAGAGGGCAGACGCCGCCGCAGAGGCAGCGGCGCCGATTCACATGTGTCAGAGGCGGCCGATCAGAGGCCGGGGCCCTTCAGCTCAATGCTGCCGTCACCGGCCTGTCCGACGCCGTAGCGCGCCATCAGCTCGGGCAGCCAGCCGTCGGCGTTCATCTCCTGCATGACCTTGGTCACGGGGGCGGCGATGTCGGTGCTGCCGAAGGCCAGCGAGCCAGGCGTGGCGTAGAGGCCTGCCAGAGCATGGGCGAATTCGCCGCTTTCGCTGTAGAGCTTGGCAACCGGATCGATCGAGACAGCCGCTTCGACCTGACCGGCGCGTAGTGCCTGATAGACCGTCGCATAGTTGTCGAAGAGTGCGATGTCGATCTGCTCAAGGCCCTTCTCGGCGAAGTCCTTGTTCAGCTCACGCATCTTGGCTTCCGCGTAGCCGCCGATGTCGGTGCTGACGCGCTTGCCGGCCAAGTCCTCGACGGTCTTGATCGAGTCGTCGCCCGTCGCGGTCGAGATCGAGATGGCGAGATTCTCGTAAGGAATCATGTACATGATCTCGAGGCGGGCGGGAGTGACAAAGAGCCCGGCATCGATCACGTCCCAGCGACCGCCCTGGAGGCCGGGCACCATGGTCGCGTATTCGGTCGAGATGAAGTCGGGCTCAAGGCAGAGACGCTTGGCGACTTCGACGCCTAGTTCGACGCGCAAACCCTTCAGCGTGCCGTCGGATTCAGCGTAGGCCATCGGCGGCAGGGTCGGACTGACCGCCATGGTCAACTTGCCTTCCTCGGTCAGCAGGGAGGCGTCGATGGTGGTTTCGCAATCCTGTGCGGCAGCGGCGGCGGCAAGGCCCATCGAGGTCAGCACGGCCAGGGCAAGGGTACGGGGAGTTCGGATCATTGTCATATTCCTGTTGGTTTGAAGCTGGTTCTCATTCTTCTGGCGAACTCTGTTCGTTTCGGAAGGGGGTGTTTCCGGTCAGTAATCTCCTTTTCCAAGCGGTCAGACTTCTTCGGTAAGCTCAACGCATCACGAAGGGGTCGGGGATGGGGGCGTCGCTGGTGCGCAGCCAGACGGTCTTGATTTTGGTGTAGTCGAGCGCGGCAGCCAGCCCGCCCTCGCGGCCGTGTCCCGACAGGCCGTGCCCGCCAAAGGGGGCCATGGGGCTGACAGCGCGGTAGGTGTTCACCCAGACCACCCCGGCGCGGATGCCGCGGATCATACGGTGCGCCCGCGTCAGGTCCCGCGTGAAGACGCCCGAAGCCAGGCCGTAGTCCGTGTCGTTGGCCAGGCGAAGCGCGTCGGACTCGGTGTCGAAACCCTGTGCGGACAGGACAGGAGCGAAGAATTCCTCGGTCAGGCAAGGGGCGTCGGGGGCCTCGGTGCAATCCAGGACGGTGGGCGGGAAGTAGTAGCCGGTGCCGTCGATCGGCTTGCCGCCCGTGACCAGTGTCGCCCCGGCCGCGACCGAGCGGTCGCAGAGCGCGGCGGCGTTGTCGCGCTGACGTGCGGTGCAGAGCGGTCCGACCTCGGTCGCCATGTCCTCCGGGTCGCCGATAACAATCTTCTCGGCCTTATGGCGCAGCCGTTCCAGGAGTTCGGCGCGGATCGAGTTCTGCACGAGCAGCCGGGAGCCCGCGACGCAACTTTGACCGCTGGCGGCGAAGATACCCGAGATCTGAGCGTTCACGGCACTGTCCAGATCGGCATCTTCGAAGACGATGAAGGGCGATTTGCCCCCCAGCTCAAGCGAAGTCGAGGCCAGGTTCTGGGCCGAGTTGCGCAAGATTTGGCGCCCCGCCTCGGGTCCGCCGGTGAAGGCGACGTGGTCAATGTCGGGGTGACTGGTAAGAATGGCGCCGCAATCGGGGCCGAAGCCGGTGATCACGTTCAGCACGCCAGCCGGGAAGCCTGCCTGATCGAAGATCCGGGCGAATTCCAGCATCGGTGCTGGGCCATCTTCCGAGGCCTTCAACACCATGGTGCATCCTGCGGCCAGGGCGGGCCCGATCTTCACTGCCGACAGGAACAGCTGAGAGTTCCACGGCACGACAGCAGCCACGACGCCAAGTGGCTCGCGGCGCAGCCAGACCTCCATGTCAGGCTTGTCGATCGGAAGATGCGCCCCCTCGATCTTGTCGGCAAGGCCAGCATAGTAGCGGTAATACTCGGCGACATAGGCGATCTGGGCGCCAGTCTCGCGGATGATCTTGCCGGTGTCACGGGTTTCCAGCTCGGCCAGGCAGGAGGCGTTCTGTTCGATCAGATCGGCGAGGCGCAGCAGCAGCTTGCCGCGCTGTCCGGCGGTCAGCCCGGCCCATTCGGCACCATGGAAGGCGCGGCGGGCGGCGGCGACGGCCTCGTTGACCTCGGCGGCGCGGGCCTCGGGCATCCGCGCCCAGGGCTGTCCGGTCGCTGGGTCGAGGCTGTCGAAACTGGCGGCGGCATCGCGGAAGCTGCCGTCGATATAGAGCTGGAAGGCGGGCAGTGTGCTCATGAGGTGACCTCGACGGTACTGGGGGTTTCCATCCAGTCGATCAGTGCTTGGCTGACGCGATCCGGGGCGGTCAGATTCACCATGTGGCGGTGCCCCTCGATGACCAGCGCACGCCCCTCTGGGGTGGCATCGGCCATGGCGCGCGCCATGGCGGGGGTCGAGTTCGGATCTTGGTCGCCGGTCAGGGCAAGCAGCGGGCAGCGGATCGCGGCGAAGCGGTCGGCATAGATGTCGTCGCCGCGGGAGAAGGCACCGTAGGCGGTGGCATAGCCCCGGGGTGAGACCTCGGCCAGCCAGCCCGCGACGCTTTCGCGGGCGGTAAGGTGACCGCGATCCTCGCCGAACCAGCGCAGCAGTGGTGCTGCGATATCGACATCACCTGCATGCAGTTCGGCGGCACGGGCCTCGACGGCGGCACGGGCCTCTGGACTGCGCCGGAAGACGCCGTTCAGCAGGGCCACGCGGGCGACCTTTTCGGAGTGGGTGACGGCATAGCCGCCGGCGATCAGGGCACCCATCGAATGGCCGGCCAGGCTGACCAGGCCGAGACCCAGCGCGCCGAGCGCGCGGTCCAGCCAGGCCACGAAGTCGGGCAGTTCGGCATCGACGGCCAGCGGGCTGCTGCCGCCATGGCCGGGCATGTCCAGCGCCAGCACTCGGCAGCGCCGCGACAGGGCGGGAAACTGTGGTGCCCAGGCGGCGGACTGCATGCCAACGCCATGTATCAGGACCAGCGGCGCGCCCTCTCCCGCCTCGCGGTAGGACAGCCGGGTGCCGTCCTCAGACAGAGGCAGGGTTTTCAAGGTCATGCCCGAGTTCCTTCAGGTCCTGGTAGCGGTCGCCGATACGGTGATGCGGGCGGCCCCCGATGGAGGCGCCGAGGGCCACGACAATCTCGTCGGGGCCGGGAGCATCTGCCACCGAAAGCTGGATGGTCAGGTAGTGGCTGCGCCGGCCGCCGTCGTTCTTGTCCATCAGCGGAATTTGCAACGATGCATTGGCCGGGCCACGGGTGTTGGTGAAGGCCAGGTAGGACTTGGCTCCGACCGCTTCGCGGTAGTGGTTGCCGAAACGCAGGGTGTGGATCAGGCCAGAGGCGTGCTCGACCTCGCCGTTGACGCCGACGATGGCCGCCTTGCCGTAGCCTTCCACCTTGTCGCCGCCCCCGGCGGCCTCAAGCACCATTTCCGTCAGCAATGCGCCAAGGCCGGGCGCAGCATCGAGAATGGCAGGCCGCAGGTCTTCGACAAAACCCTGACCTGCCCATGGATTCCGGATCACCGCCACGGCGGCGATCATCTTCAGGGGCACGGGCGCGGCCTTTCCGCCTTCGATCCGTGTCGTTTCGACGTGCAGCAGGGTCTTTCGGATTTCAGCAGGCATTCAGGTCTCCAGTCCATGACGAATCGTCTGTCTGTAAGATGGAATACCGTAATACAATCGTACAAACAATCTTGTTGGGAGCAGCAGAGGCTGATATCCAGTGCGCATGTCAGAGATTGTGCTAAGCAGAATTGAGCAGCAGCCGACCACGCTGCGGGATGTTGTCTTGGAGAGGCTCCGGGACGCCATCATTGGTGGGGTCTTCAAGCCGGGCGACCGCCTGGTCGAAAGGGTGCTGTGCGAGCAACTTGGCGTCTCTCGTACGGTGGTGCGCGAGACATTGCGCTACCTCGATGCCGAGGGCCTGGTGACCCATGTCCCGAACCGTGGGCCGATGGTTGCGGAGATGAGTTGGGAGGATGCACAGCAGATTTACGACATCCGTCTGAAGCTTGAGACGGATGCCGCCATGGCTTGCGCACGCAACATGACGCCGGATCTGGAACGGCGGCTGAAAGTGGCCTTGGCCGATCTGCAGAGCGCCGGGCAAGATCAGGCCCCGGGCGCGCTATTCAAGGCTGCAACGAAATTCTATGCGCTGATCTTCGAGGGCGCTCAGCATAACATCGCATGGGAAATCGTGCAGAGGCTGAATGGCCGTATCTCTCGTCTGCGTATCCTGACCCTGACCAGTGACAATCGGGAAATTCCGGGGCCTGCGCATATGCAGGCGATCTGTACGGCGATTATCGGCCGCGATCCCGACGCTGCGCTCGCGGCCGTGACCGAGCACTTGCATGAGGCGAAGCTGATCGCCCGCCAGCTTCTATTGGACGACAAGTCGGTGTAATGGTGCGTGGGGCTGCCTGTCCCGAAGAAAGCCGTCGGAGGGCCATGGCCGTCGAAGCATCAGCATTGGGCCATGGACCGATCATACCATCCGCCTGTTGCGAAGGTCGGTTCCGGGCCGTGAGTGTCAGGCAGCAGGAGGTCGGAGGGACCATTCGGTTTACCTGTTTCAGCAGTTTCGCCACGGCATCTATCAGGGTGCTGAAATAGTCGGGCGAGCGGAATTGTTTTCCGTCTTGCTAGGCGTGATGGCGCGATCCTCCGGCC
>NZ_JAATOS010000175.1:0-7907 GCF_011806505.1 Salipiger sp. HF18
GGTGCAGGACCCGCAGCGCAGATCGTCACCGAACCAGCTCACCACCAGCGACACCGCGCGGCAGCCCGGCATCTCGTCGGTAAGCTGCTTGAGCGAGGTGTTGAAATCCGGCTGCTCCGAGGGCGTGTTGACGTTGACCACCCCCGAGGACCCCTGCCCGTACTTCAGGTACACGGGCTCGGTCGCCAGCGAGTACTCCCCCGTGCCCGGGATCATCGCGACGCCGCTGATGGCGTTGGGCACGTCCTCGGGGTCATCCTGCACCGGCCGGGTGACCTCGAAGCTGAACTGCGGCACGCGGTTGCCGAAAGGTTCGAGCGCGAGATCCTCGAACACCACGTAGGCGGTGCCGCGATAGGCGGGCACCATGCCCACGCCCTCGATCGCCTCCATCTGCGGGTCGGGCAGCTGGTCCATGGAGCCGGTATAGACGCGCATGTTCAGATCGCTGACCGGCACCTCGGCGCCATCTGCCCAGACCCGGTTCACGCCGCTGATCTCGCCCTCGCAAAGCGCCACCGCAAGGCTCAGAGAATAGCTGTAGCTCTCCACAGTGGGCCCCGAGGGCGTGCCCTTGCCGCCGCCGCCCGCCTTCTTTGTCCGCCCCCGCTCGGTGACCTCGGTCGCCCAGATCACGTGCCCGCCGATGCGCATCCGCCCGTAGACCTGCGCAATCGCCGCCCCCTCGCCCGAGGCGCTGAGCCGGAACCGTTCGACCTTGCCGGTCTCGATGGTTTCCGAGCCCTGCCCCATCAGCCGCTGGTCGAGCGCGCGCCCGAAGCTGGCACCGATGAAGCGGCCCACGGCGGTCATCGACAGGCCAAGGATCGAGCCGCCGAAGGCGCTGCCGACCGCAGCCCCCACGGCCGAGAAAAGGATCGTCGCCATCAGGTGTTCTCCGTTGGAATGGCAAAGCGCGCCGCGATGCGGCGGCGCCATGGCAGGCTGAGCGGGCTCTCGATCACGCCGTGTCCGGTGTAGGCGTGGATGAAGCTCGCCGCGGCCCCGGTGCGGGCCTGCAGCCCGAGATGCTTGGCGACGGCGCCCTCGCGCATGCGGAAGAGCAGCACGTCACCGGGGGCCTCGTCGCCCGGGGGCTTGCGGTGCAGGTGGCGCAGCCCTACTCGCAGCAGGGCCTCGTCGCCCTGCGGCTCGGACCAGTCCATGGTGTAGGGCGGCACCACCTCGGGCTCGGGGCCGATGAGTTCGCGCCAGACCCCGCGCAGGAGGCCGAGGCAATCGCAGCCCGCGCCCCGCACCGAGGCCTGGTGCACGTAGGGCGTGCCGATCCAGCCCCGCGCTGCCGTCACCACCTCGGGCCTAGCCATTGCGGCGGCTCCCGCCACTGGTCTTCTTGGCGGCAGTGGGATGCACGATCATCCAGTCCTCCTCGGGAATGTCCGGAAAGCCCTGGAAGTTCAGCGCGTTGTTGAACTTGAGCCGGCAGGTCTCGAAGCGCTTGTCGCAGCCGGCCTGGATCCGCAGCACATCGCCCGGCACCACCGCGGCGCCCAGCGGCTCCCACAGCTCGATGAGCCGCTCGCCGTTCCAGAGCCGGTCGCGCTTGATGTGGCCAGTGAGACCCGCGGCGGCCCCGCTCACCACCACCAGCCGACCGCGCTGGAACCAGCCCTCCTCGAAGCCCACCAGCGGGCCGAACCCGAACGAGCGGTTTTCGCTGACGCTCAGCACCGCGCCCTCGTGGAAATAGCCCGGCTCGGTGAGGTCGGCGCGGCACATGGCATCGCCCAGCACCGCCGAGCAGGGCCGCTGGTAGGCGCGCCCGATGGGCCGGTTGAGCATCTCGGTCAGCCCGCGCAGCTCGGCGTGAAAGGCGCCATCCGACCGCCGGATCTGGCCGATGGTGCCGCGGAACAGCATCTTGCGCTGCGAGACCTCCTGCCAGTTGACCAGCCAGGACACCACCTCTGCGCCGTCAAAGCGCCCGGCCTCGATATCCGCGCCCGAGAGCGCGTCGTCGCGCAGCGCGCCCATGGCCTCGGTGTTGTCGACCGCGAGCCCGGTCGCCTGCTGCAACGCCTTGGCGCTGAGCCCGGTGTCGGCGCGGAACACCAGCCCGTCGAAAGACAGGTCCCGGTCATGGTCGGTGAAGCCCAGCCGCAGCCCGTCGGTTCGGGTCACCTCCCAGCAGCGCGACACCGTGGTGAGCCCCGTCGCGAGGTGGTCGTGAAGCTCCGCGATGCCCATCAGACCCGCACCTCCACCACGGGCACGTCGGGCGCCTGCCCCGCCTGGAAGCTCGCGACGCTGACGTTGATGCCCGGCGTGTCGAAACGCACCGGCCCGTCGAACTCGTAGCCCGCCGAGATCTCGACCCCGGTCATCGGCGCGTCGGCGAAGGTGATGATCCCGGTGGTCAGGTCTAGCTCGAAATGTACGCCCTCGCGCATCTCGACGTCCTGCACCGCGGCCACCACCGTGCCCGCCACCGGCTTCGAAATCGGCCGCGCGTAGGAGGCCGTGCCGGAGCGGTAGACCTTGACCAGCTGGAAGGCCCGCGTGGCACCGTCGCCCCGCGCGATCACCTGGTCGGTGGGCAAGATCGTCCCGCTCGGCTTGCATGAACGGTAGTCGGCCCAGTCCTTCCAGCGGAAGCCGTAGAGCTGACCGCGGCGGGCTTCGTAGAATGCCAGCAGCTTCTCGATGTCATCGAGGCTGCGCAGCCCCAGCCCCGCGTCGTAGCGCCGGCGCGAATGGGCCCAGGGGCTGTTGCGCTCCTCGTAGCCGCTGGTCAGCTCCACCACGTCGGTGCGACGCTCGGGACCGCCGAGCGCGCCGAAGCTGAGGTCCGCCGGAAATCTCACCTCGTGAAAGCTCATCTGTCATACCTCACCTGTTGCGCGCACTCTGCCCCAGCGCCCGGCTCATCTTGGCCGCGATCTGGGACTGGCTGCGCTGGAAGCCCTGCACGTCGGGCGTGCTGATGTTCATGACGACCTGCACCGGCTGGCCGCTGCCCTGCGCCCGCACCCCGAGCCTGCCGTCGGCCCCACGCGTGAGAGGCATGATCGCCTCGGGGCCCGCCTCGCCCATCAGGCCGGTGCCGCCGCGCATCGGAAAGCTCACCGGCCCCGACACCACGCCGCCGTTGGCGAATGGCATCACCTTGCCCTGCGTGAACGCGCCGCCCCTGGCGAAGAGCGACAGCCCCCCGAACATGCCCGCAAGCGAGCCTGCCAGCATGCCGCCCACGTGCTGCGTCACCGGCTGCACCGCCGCCTTGTAGGCCGCGTCGATCATCGAGCGCGCCACCACGTCCAGCGCCTCGGACAGCTTCATGCCGTCCAGCACGACCCCGTCTATGGCCCGGCCCAGCCCCTTGCTCAGCGAGCTTTCCAGCCGCGTCACGTTGCGCCCGGTGGCCGAGAAGGTCTGGTGGATGCGCTTCATCTCGGCGTCGAACTGCGCCGCCATGCCCGCCGCCGAGCCAAGGCTTGTCTCCAGTGCCGCGATCTCCGTATCGAGATCGTCGAGCCTCTCGAATTCGCTCATGAAACCTCTCCTTTCACCTCATCCGGGAAGGCCGCGATCAGCTCCTCGAGCCGGGACCGTCCCATCGGCACCTCGCCGCTGTCCTCGCCCAGCATCAGCCGCAGCTCGGCGGGCGTGAGCGCCCAGAATTCGTCCGGCCGGAGCCCCAACCCGCGGAGCCCCGCGCGCAGCAGATTCGGCCAGTCGAAGCCCTGCATCAGCTCTCCTCCGGCAGCATGAAGGCGCGCGCCAGAAGCTCGGCCGCCGCCCGCGCCGCCGCCATCGGGCCGCCGGCGATCTCGGCCGAGAGCAGGTCCTTCGCAGTGCCGTCCCAGCCACCGCCGCGCAGCCCCGCCACGATCAGCGCCAGCACATCGCGAGTGCTGCAACGGCCCTCCTCAAAGCGGCGGACCAGCTCGACCAGCGAGCCCTCCTCGAGCCCCGCCTCGAGCTCGGCCAGCGCCCCCAGCGTCAACCGCATCAGGTGGCGCTCGCCGTCGATCTGCAGCGCCACCTCTCCCCGCCACGGATTGGCCATCAGCTCACCGGAACCGGCACGAACTGCAGCGCCCCGGCCGAGGCCAAGGACACCTCGTAGGTGGCCTCGCCATTGTGCGACCCCGCGTATTCGATCGAGGTCACCTGGAACGGTCCCGCGACGGTGCCGAAATCGGGGATGATGACCTGGAAATCGGGGGTTTCGCCGTCGAAGAAGATCTGCCGGGCACGCTCGTCCGTCCCCGCATCCTTGAACACCCCCGAGCCGCTTATGCTGGCCGACTTGACGCCCGCTCCGGCCAGCAGCTCGCGCCACCCGCCCTGGCTCTCGAGCGTCGTCACATCGACGCTCTCGGCATTGAAGCTCACCCGCGTGGCGCGCAGCCCCGCCATGGTCTCGAACTGACCGTCGCCGGTCAGGTCCACCTTGATCAGAAGATCCTTGCCGTTCTGGGCACCCATCTCGTTCGCTCCTTGAATGAAGGGATCAGTCGTCTTCGACGCGGGCGCGGAAGGTCATGGAGATCCGCCGCAGCCCGCCGCTCTCGCGCTTCGCCCGCGCCTTGAGGAAGCGCAGGCTCACCAGCCGCCCGCGCTGCAGCGCCAGCGGCGCGTCGTTCAGCGCGTCGCAGGCCGCGGCAGCGACGGTCTTGGCGCTCTGGAATCCCGCCGCATCGCTCACCACGGCAACCGTCAGGTCGTGCCAGGCGCCGGCTCCGCCGACGTCCGAGGCGTCGCGCGCGGTCTCGGCACCCAGCGTGATGTAGAGCCCCGGCAGCGCGCCGGGCGGCAGCGCATCGTAGATGTCGCTGCCCACGAGCCCGGCCACGCCGCCGTCGCCCGAGAGCTGCTGGAATACCGCGGCCTGAAGCGCCGCCGACATCGCGTAGCTCATGCCGCCACCTCCTCGCGGGTCTCGCAGGTCAGATACATGCCACCCGGCTCGCGCTCGGTCACAGCGAGAACGCGGAAGATGCGGGCGCCATGGCGCAGCCGCTGGCCGGGCACAGGCCGCTCGGGCGCGCCCTGCGGCGCCCCCCGCAGCGTGATGCGAAACATGCCGACCGCAACCGGCCCCGCCTCGCCCAGCGCCTCGCGCCCGCTGCGTGGCCGGATCTCGCCCCAGAGCGTGCCGAGCAGCGTCCAGGTCTCGGCCAGCCCGCCCGCACCGTCGGACACCGTCTGCGGCGCCTCCAGCAGCAGGCGGCGGTTCAGGACCGGCGCGCTCATGCGCCGAAGCCCACGCGCAGCGGGCGGTAGCGCGCGATAAGCGCGGTCACGCCGAACGGCATGCAGCCCTGTCCGAGCGAGGTCTCGTCGCGGTATTCGTAGTAATGTGCCGCCAACAGCAGCACCGCCTGCGCAAGATCGGCGGGTACCTCGTCGAAGCTCTCGGCGAAGCCCGCGGTGAAGCGGATCTCGACCTTGCCGCCATCCCCGATCTGCGGCAGCGCCGCGCTCATCGGGCGCAACCCCGGCGCATGGGCATCGGCCTCGAGCCGATAGCGCGAGGCCTCGAGCTCCTCGGCGATCCCGTTGCGGTCGGACAGGAAGATCTGCGCCACATCGGTGACCGGCGCCAGCGGAAACAACGCGCCTTCCGGATCGCGCCAGCGGTGCAGCGTCCAGATGAAGTTGCGCCGGATCAGCGCCTTGCCGGTGCGTCCCTCGATGGCCGCCAGCGCCGCCCGCAGGAAGGATGACAGCACCTCGTCCTGCACGTCTCCATCGGCAAACCCGCTGCCGAGCCGAAGATGGCGACGCAGCGCGGCAACCGGAAGCGCCGCTTCGGGCACCTGATTTTCTTCCATCAACATCATGATCTCTCTCCGCAATCCTCTGCCGGTCGGATCGGCCTGGGGCCAGGGCGGGCGCGCGCCGCACACGTTGCTCGGACGGAGGGGAGCAGCTGGACAACGCAATCAGTTCCGGCACGCGCCCCACGAGGGCGGATCATCTCCGCCCCCATGTCCGTGTCAGGCTCAGGCCGTGGCGCAGCGCAGCAGCTTGATCGCGGCGAAGTCGCTCACGTCGCCGCCGACCCGCTTGGTGGCATAGAACAGCACGTGCGGCTTGGCGCTGAACGGGTCGCGCAGGACGCGCAGGTCCGGGCGCTCGGCGATGGTGTAGCCGGCGGCGAAATCACCGAAGGCGATGGCATCCGTGTCGGCGCCGATGTCCGGCATGTCCTCGGCGATCAGCACCGGATAGCCCAGCAGGCGGGCGGGCTGCGCCGCGGCGATGCCGTCGGACCAGAGATGCCGGCCGTCCGCGTCCTTGAGCTTGCGCAGCGCGCCCGCGGTCTTCGAGTTCATCACGAAGCACGCCTTGGCGCGGTACTCGGCGCCCAGCGCATAGACGAGGTCGATGATCGCGTCGCCGTCGCCGAGCCCGCCGGCGGTGCCGCTCGGCACGTAGCCGATGTTGCCCCAGGTCCAGATCTCGTTGTCGACGGTGTCGTGGGTCAGGAACCCCATGGGCTTGTCGACGCCGTCACCGTTGACGAAGGCCGCGGCCTCGGCGCGCGAAAACTTGTCGGCGATGCGCCCCGCGAGCCAGGTCTCGATGTCGAAGGCACTGTCGTCCAGCAGGCGTTGGCTCGCCTTCGGCATGGCCGAGAGCTCGTGCAGCTTGATCGAGATCCGGTCGATGGTGGGGGTGCCGGTCTCGGACGAGGTCGACGACTCGTCCGCCCAGCCGGCGCCGGTCTCGCCCTGGTCGATCAGCACGTCGTAGGAGGTCGCCTCGACCGTCACGACGCTGGCGATGGCCCGGATCGAGGCGGTGCTGTCGAGCACCGACTTCACCGTCTCCGAGGTCACCGGATCGACGAGATAGCCGCCATCGCCGGCAACCGCGGTCGACAGCGCCTTGCCCTCGAGCACGAGGCCGCGCAGCCCGTCGTCGTCGCCGGTGCGCAGATAGGCATCGAAGGCCTTCCGGTGCGGCGCAAAGGTCTCGGCCGTGGTGGCCAGCGCGGGGCGCGCGCGGTGGGTGGTCATCTTGGCGTCAAGCAAGGTCAGTCGCTCTTCCTGTTTTTGAAGCTTCAGCTGGAAATCGGCCTGCAAGGCCCTGATATCCCCGACGAGTCCCGCAACCGCGGCGCTCACCCGGGCGACCGGGGACACGTCTTCCCCGGTCCGAGAAACAGTCTCGGAGTTGGTCATGATCTCGATCCCGTTCGTGAATGGCGCGCGTCAGCCGCCCGCCAGGTCCAGGCGCGCGCCCTCCAGCGCCTGCGCCAACTCGCGCATGATGGCCTCTTCCGGGGTCTCCCCCTTGGCCGCCACCCGCGCACTGGGCAGCATCGGGAAGGTCACCAGCGACACCTCCCAAAGCTCCAGTTCCTTGAGGAGCCTGCGCCCCTTCTCGTCCTTCGCCGCCTTCAGCGTGCGATACCCGATCGACAGCCCGTCGATGGCACCCGCCGCGATCAGCGCCGCAGCCTCCCGGCCCTTCTCGATGGTCTCGAGAAGCCGCCCGCGGACCCAGAGCCCGCGGCCGTCGGCGCGGACCTCGTCCCAGACGCCGATGGGCTGGGCGGGGTCGTGCTGCCAGAGCATCTTCACCGCCCGCCCCTCGGCCGCCAGCCGCTGCAGCGAGGCGTCGTAGGCGCCGCTCGTCACGATGTCGCCGCCCTGATCGCAGGCCCCGAAGAGCGAGGCATACCCCTCGATCCGCGTGCCCTCGGTCACCGTCACCTCCGCGTCGAAACGGCAGAACTTGTGCTCCAGATCCATAACAGTCCCTTTCCCGAAACCCGTCACGGGGTCACCGCCATCACGCCCTGAAACGCCTGTGCGAGAATGACTCCGGCGACGCCGTAGGCCGCCAGCCAGAGCCGCTTCTCGAGCCGCTCCAGCACCACTTCCAGCCGGTCGAGCCGCGCGTTCAGCGCCTCCACCTGCAACCGGCTC
>NZ_JAATOS010000176.1:0-7822 GCF_011806505.1 Salipiger sp. HF18
ACGGCCTCGGAGAACACCCCCGTGCTGCGCACGCGCACCCGTTTCGAGACCGGCACCTCGCTGCGGATTGGGCCGCTACTGCGTGCCTTGGGGCGGCGTGAAAAAACCCTGCAAGAAACCCCGCAATGAGCCTTGCCAAACCCCTGCGGCTGGGGTATCCCGCCCGCCACGGTCGGAGTGTAGCTCAGCCTGGTAGAGCACTGTCTTCGGGAGGCAGGGGCCGGAGGTTCGAATCCTCTCACTCCGACCAATGAAACAAGGCGCCTTCGGGCGCCTTGTTCGTTTCTGAAACAGTTCCCCTTGGTTCATTGAACCGGACGCCTGGTCGAACTCCAGTGCCTTTGCCGCTCTGCGAAGGGGCTCGGGGCTGTACCGCGCGTGGGTCGAGGCGGTGATCCGGGTGTCCGAGTGGCCGAGATACTGGGCGATCTCGTCCATCTAGATGCCGGCCTCAGCCATGTGAAAAGCAGCGGTGTGCCTGAGTATGTGCGGAGTCACGCCGGCATTGTTGCAGAAGTCGGCTTCAGGACACGAGGGCTCTTTCCCTGGCTGAGGTCAGGCCACGCGTTCGATCTCGGCGGTGCCGAGGGCGGTGAAGCGGTTCATCAGGGCGACGCGGATGTGGATCTCGGCTGTCTGGCGGTCGGGGTCCCTTGAGGCGATCCGCGCGCCGAAGGATTTCAGATTCCTCATCCGGGCCTCGACCCGGCTGAGGGCATGTTAGCCGGACCAGCTTTTCCAGATCGTCCGGCCGAGGCGCCGGGTTGCCCTCAGGATGTCGTTGCGGGCCAAGGCGGCGGGGCAATCTTCTTTCCAGAGGCGGCCGTTTCTGCGGATAGGAGCGAGGGCATGACTGCCACCGGTCCGAAGGAGTGCCCGAGCCCCTGTGCCGCCGCGTGCAAGGATCACCGCATGGCAACGGCGGGTGTCGAAAGGCGCCATCACCGGTAACGGTGCCGATTTCCTCGTCTTCCGGGATCTGGTCCAGAAGATCGAGGAGCACGGGGCTGTCCACTGCCCGACAGTGGTTTGCGCAGCACAACCACGAGAGGGGCCCTCGCGGCGAGAGGTGAATTCCACCGCCCGGATGTCGCCGGTCGCCGTGTCCATCGCCAGATGGGACTTGCGGTACTGGCGGCGGCGGTGGGTGCCATGCTTCCTCGCCAGCCACTCTCCGTCGCCCAGGAACCTGATCCCGGTGCGGTCTGTCACCCGGCAGGGTATTGCGAAGCAATGTCCCGAGAGGGCACCAGCAGGTTCAGAGGGCCCGGAGCCCGGCGCGATGAAAGCTGGACCGCGATTGTCTTCTGGCGGCGGCTGAGCGTGGAGAAGTCCGGGACCGGCCAGTCCAGACCAGCAATCTCGAGGATGCTGGCGACCATTCCGCTCGTTTGCCGAAGCGGCAGGCCGAAGAGCCCGGGGCCGAGCCCGTTCAGGGCTGGAAACAGTCCACCGGACTGTTTCCCGGGCGCCCTTCACCCTTGATCATCAGGCGGAACTGGATGGCGGCGTCGGAGAAGACCGGCGGACGTCCGGGCTTGCCAGCCTTCGGCGCAAGCCAGTCCATGTCGCGGTCTGGCCAGACGAGCAAAGAACCGCGCCGCTCCAGCGCGTCGTTATAGGATTTCCAGTTGGTCGTACGGTAGCGGGCGGGTTCGGGCTTGCTCATGGCAGGCTCTCAACCCACCGGATTCACGCCGTGACTCCCGGAAGCGGATGAGTTCTGCAACAAAGCCGTTCTGAGCTCAAAATCGACCTTATAGGTTTCAATGGCTTATCCGAGGCCAGAAGGGTAAAATCGGTGGCTCTCGACACAAAAGGCGCCCCTGAGGGCGCCTTTTTCGTTTCCAGCATTCATTACCAGTGGTCGTTCCTCTGAGGTGTCGCGATCGTCTGCAGCACCCAGGTCTCTGGCGGCGCGGCGGGGGCCGGGGCCCCCGCTGTCGGGACGCTAGAGGTGGAAAGGCAGCCACAGCACGATCTGCGGGAACAGCGACAACAGCGCCGCCACGAAGAGCATCATCAGCACGAAGGGCACCACGCCCCGGACAACCACGCCCAGCGGCTTGTTGGCGATGGCCTGGATCACGAAGAGGTTCAGCCCCACCGGCGGCGTGATCAGCGCGATCTCGATCAGCAGGACGAAGTAGACGCCGAACCAGATCGGGTCGAGCCCGAGCCCCAGCACCGTCGGCAGCAGCACCGGCACCATGATCAGCAGCATCGACATGCTCTCGAGGAAGAGCCCGATAAACAGCAGGATCAGCGAGACGATGACGATGAAGCCCACCGTGCCCGGCACGTGGGTGTCGAAGATATGCGCCACCTGCTGCGGGATCTGGTAGAGCGTAATTGCCTGGCCGAAGATCTTGGCGCCCACGACGATGAGGAAGATCACCGTGGTGGTCTGCACGCTGTCCTTCACCGCCCGGAGGAAATCGCTCCAGCTCAGTGAGCGCTGCGCCACGGTGATCGCCAGCGCCATGGCGGCGCCGATGGCGCTCGCCTCGGTCGGCGTGAAGGCTCCGGCGTAGATCCCGCCCAGCATCACCACCGCCAGCAGTACCGTCGGCAGCGCCCGCAGCGTGGCCTCGGTCCGTTCGGACCACGAGGCGCGGGGGCTGGCCGCGGCATTGCCGCCGAAGGCCGCCGACAGCACGGTATAGAGCCCGAAGACGGTGATCAGAAGGATGCCCGGGCCGACCCCCGCAAGGAATAGCTTGCCGATGCTTTCCTCGGCGATGACTCCGTAGACGATCAGCGGGATTGACGGCGGGATGAGGATGCCCAGCGTGCCTCCCGCTGCCAGCAGCCCGAGGGTGAAGGACGGCTTGTAGCCGCGCTTCGTCATTTCGGGCACGGCGACGGTGCCGACGGTGGCGGCGGTGGTCACGGAGCTTCCCGAGATCGCCGAGAAGATGCCGCAGGACAGCAGCGCCGCGACCCCGATGCCGCCCGGCCAGTGGCCGACCCAGCTTTGCACCGCGCGGAACAGGTCGCGTCCGACGCCGCCCTTGAGCAGGATGTTCGACATCAAGAGGAACAGCGGCACCGCCAGCAGTACGAAATCGTTGAGCGAGCCGAAGAGGTTGGTCGGGATCAGCGCCAGCGGAAGCCCCTTGAGCACGATGAGCCCGGTCCCCAGCGCCGCCAGCGCAAAGGCCACCGGCAGGCCGGTGAGCAGCAGCAGGACCAGCGCGGAAACGATGTAGATGGGGATCATCGGGCGTCCTCGGTCATGGAGTGAAGCTCTGCCTCTTCATGCGAGACGAAGGCGGGCGCGGGCCGGAACGGCAGGCGTACGAGATCGGCCAGCGCCTGCAACGCGAGGCAGGCATATCCCACGATGATCGGCGCCTCGGCGATCCATTCGGGCATCTGCAGCATAGTGGGCTGGCGGCGGCCCATGGTGAAGCTCTCGACCATGGCGCCGAAGCAGAGCCAGACGGCCAGCA
Source organism: Salipiger sp. HF18 (assembly GCF_011806505.1). NCBI lineage: Bacteria > Pseudomonadati > Pseudomonadota > Alphaproteobacteria > Rhodobacterales > Roseobacteraceae > Salipiger > Salipiger sp. HF18. The sequence goes on from NZ_JAATOS010000176.1 coordinate 3,456, forward strand.
GCGAGAAGCCCCCGATGACCACCAGCGTGAAGCCCTGCGACAGCTTGCGCAGCGGTGCCGGCGCGTTGGCCACGACGGCGGTGATGCGGATCATGCCGTCGCTGCGCAGCGATTGTGCCATGGCGAGGAAGGTCAGCCAGATCATCAGCGTGGTGCCCACGTCCGAGGTCCAGCGCGTCGGCGCGCGGAAGACGTAGCGGGCGAGCACCTCGTAGGCGAGGATCACGGCGATGATCACGATCATCACGGCCGCGATGCGCGCGGCGGTCACCGAGATGCCGTCGACGATGCGCAGGGCGCGCAGCGACGGCGGCAGCCTGGCGCCATCTGCGGATGCGGGAGCGCCATGCGCTCCCGATCCCTTGTGCGTTGCCTCATGTGCCATGGTGGCGGGCTCAGTAGAGCGCCTGGACGGCGTCGACCAGCTGCTTGCCGAGGTCGCCGCCATCCTTGACGAAGACGTCGACCGCGGGCGCGGCGGCCTCCTGCCAGGCGGTGACCTGCTCCGGCGTCAGCTCGGTCACCGTGGCGCGGCCGTCGGCCAGCCATTCGGCGGAGGCCACGTTGTTGGCCTCGGTCTGGTCGCGCAGGCTCTGCTCGGCGGTCATCGCGGCCTCGGTCACCCAGGCCTTTTCCTCGTCCGAGAGGCTGTCGAAGAGGCCGTCGTTGATCACCACGATGAACTCGGCCAGCGAGTGGTTGGTCATGGTCACGTGGTCCATCACCTCGTAGAGCTTGCGCGATTCCACCGCGGTGGTGCCGCTCATGCCCACGTCGACGGTGCCGCGCTGGTAGGCCATGAACTGCTCGGAGCCGCCGATCACCACCGGGGTGCCGCCCACCGCATCGATGAAGTCGCCCGAGGGCTTGCCGAGCGCGCGGACCAGCTTGCCTTTCATCTGGTCGGGCGAGGTCAGCGCCTCGCCCTTGGAGAGCAGCTGCACGGGGCCGTAGTCCTGCCACCAGAGCACCTTGGTGCCGGTCGAGCCGATCATGCCGTCAAATGCCTTGCGGAAGTCGCCTTCCGGGTCGGCGGCCTTGGCGAGAACCTCGTAGGTCGGGAACAGGAACGGCACCGAGAAGATGCCTGCAGCGGGCAGGGTGCCCGAATATTCGTCGGCCAGCACCACGCCCATGTCGATGGCGCCGCTCGCCACGGCCTTGGGCACTTCGCTGCCCTTGAAGAGCTGGGCGCTGTCGTAGATCTCGACCGACATCTCGCCGCCCGAGATCTCTTCGAGCTTCTCCTTGAAGGTGACGACGTTCGCGCCGATGGGGTGGTTCACCGCCACCTGCACGGTCGCGCGCAGGGTGCGCTCGGCCATGGCGGCGGATGTGGTCGCGACGATCGCGGTGCTGGCCAGCAGCAGGCCGGTGACGAAGGCTTTCATGACGTATCTCCTCCCAGAGACTCCAGGGGCCGTGGCCCCGGTCGTTGCCCGGTTCGGGCGGTTGCTGTGACCGGCGGGGACCTCCATCCCGGTGCTCCGGCCACGAATTCGGATGCGGGTCAGACGATCCCGTTCTCGCGCAGCTCGCCCAGTCGCTCGGGCGTCACCGACAGCAGGTCGCGCAGAATCTGCTCGGTGTGCTCGCCCAGCTCGGGGCCGACATGGCGCAGCTTGCCGGGCGTTTCCGACAGGCGCGGCGCCACGTTCTGCATCTTGATCGACCCGAAATCCCGGTGCGGCAGCTCGACGATGGCCTCGCGCGCGGCGAAATGCGGGTCCTTGAGCATGTCCGCGGCCGAGTAGATCAGCCCGCAGGGCACGCCGTGGTCCTCGAGCAGGTCCTGCAGCGGTTCCAGGTCGATGGTCCGCGTCCAGTCCTCGATCAGCCCGTCGAGTTCGCGCATGTTGGTGCCGCGCGCCGCGTGGGTGGCGTAGCGCGGGTCCTCGGCCAGCTCGGGGCGGCCCATGGCGGCGGCGAGGCGGCGGAACACCGTGTCCTGGTTCGCCGCGATCAGCAGCATCTTGTCGTCGCGGGTGCGGAAGACGTTCGAGGGCGAGACGTTGGGCAGGGTGGCGCCGGTGCGCTCGCGGACGTAGCCCGCCACGTCGTATTCGCTGACCGTGCTCTCCATCATCGCGAGCACCGCCTCGTAGATGGCGCTGTCCACGACCTGCCCCTCGCCGCTTGTCTGGCGATGGTGCAGCGCCATGAGCGCGCCGATGCAGGCGTAGGTGGCGGCAAGCTCGTCGCCGATCGAGATGCCCATGCGGCTGGGCGGGGTCGACGGATCGCCCACCACGTAGCGCAGCCCGCCCATCGCCTCGCCGATGGCGCCGTAGCCGGCGCGGGCGGAGTAGGGGCCGGTCTGGCCGTAGCCGCTGACTCGCACCATGATGAGCCGCGGATTGATCTTGCGCAGGGTCTCGTAGCCGAGGTTCCAGCGCTCCATGGTGCCGGGCCGGAAGTTCTCGATCACGATGTCGGTGTCGCGCACCAGCTCGTGGATCAGCGCCTGTCCCTCGGCGGTGCGCAGGTTGATGGTCAGCGACTTCTTGTTGCGCCCGACCACCGGCCACCACAGCGACTTTCCGTAGGGCTTTTCCTGCCCCCAGACGCGCAGCGGATCGCCGGATCCGGGCTGCTCGCACTTGATCACCTCGGCGCCGAAATCCGCCAGCAGCTGGCCGCAGAACGGCCCCGCCAGAAGCTGGCCCATCTCGAGCACGCGAATGTTCGAAAGCGGCCCCTGCCGCGGCTCCTCGGCCTGCTTCATCAGCGCTCTCCCCCTCGCTTCGGTGCCTGTCTCCAGTGCGCGACGCGCATCGACAAGCCTGCGCTAAATGGATACATTTTTGTGAGCCGTGTAAACAGCAATTTTCCGGAGGAGGGAGAGATGCTGCCAAAAAAAGCTGAAATCGTTGAGGTTTCCCCGAGAGATGGGATCCAGAACGAAAAAACGATTCTGACATTGGATGCAAAAAATTCACTGATCGACCGCGCAATTGCTGCAGGTGCGAAGCGGATCGAGGTCACCAGCTTCGTGAATCCGAACAAGGTTGCGCAGATGGCCGACGCCGAGCAGGTGGCCGCAGCCCTGCCGCGCGGGAAGGCGCGCTACATCGGTCTGGCGCTGAACCGGCGCGGCTTTGACCGGGCGCTGGCGGCGGGTCTCGACGAGGTGAACTTCGCTGTCGTGCTGAGCGAAACCTTCAGCCGCCGCAACCAGGGTATGGGCACCGACGATGGCATCGCGCTCTGGCACGAGGTCGCGCGCGCGGCCGAAGGCCGGATCGGCGCCGGGATGACCCTTGCGGCCGCCTTCGGCTGCCCGTTCGAGGGCGAGATGCCGATCCCGCGCATGATGGCGGTGCTCGAGCGCGCGCTCGAGGTGCCGCCCGCCGAGCTGACGCTGGCCGACACCATCGGCGTGGCCAGCCCCGCCGACATCACCGCGCGGGTGGGGGCGGTGCGCGAGCGCTGGCCGGAGCTGCCGATCCGCCTGCACCTGCACAATACCCGCAACACCGGCTTCGCCAATGCCTGGGCCGGGATCCTGAGCGGGGTCACCGCCTTCGACGCTTCTCTGGGCGGGGTCGGCGGCTGCCCCTTCGCGCCGCGGGCCACCGGCAATGTCGCCACCGAGGACCTCGCCTACATGCTTCAACGCGCAGGCATCGACACCGGCTGGGACGTGGAGCGCGCGACCGAGGCCGCGCGCTGGCTCGAGGCGCAGCTTGGCCACGAGGTGCCGGGCATGGTAATGAAGGCCGGATCCTTTCCGCCCGCCGCGCTGGCCTCGTGAGCGCGCCGCCGGACGCCGGAACGCCGACGGGGAGGATGCCGACTGCCAGAAAGAGGCTCATGAAAGACCCCAAGCCAGTGCCCCCCAAGGGCCCAGCCGCCGAACAGGCCTACCACGCGATCCGCGACAGCATCTTCTCGGGCCAGCTCAACGAGAACGACCGGGTCACCGAGCTCGAGCTGGCCGACACGCTGGGCATGTCCCGCACGCCGGTGCGCGAGGCGGTGAAACGGCTGCTGCTCGAGGGGCTGCTGACCCGCGACGCGGGGCCGGGGCTGCGGGTCGTGGCGCTGCAGGACGACGACGTGCAGCAGATCTTCGAGATCCGTCTGATGCTCGAATCCTACGCTGCGCGGCGCGCGGCGAAATACGCCACGCCCGAGGAGGCGGCCGAGATGCGCGCCCTCGCGCAGCGCATGGCCGACCGGGTGCCGCCGCGCACGGAAGAGGACTTCCGGGCGCTGTCGGATGCCAATGAGGCCTTCCACGGGCTGGTGCTGCAGGCCGCCCGCTCGCCGCGTCTCAAGGCGATGCTCTCGGTGGTCGTGCACCTCGCGCTGGTGGCACGGACGTTCCGCATGTACCGCGAGGCGGACATGCAGCGCTCGGCCCG
>NZ_JAATOS010000177.1:0-7871 GCF_011806505.1 Salipiger sp. HF18
ACGAGCCCTTCTGCATGAACATCCCCGGCTCCGGCCAGTGGTGCCCCGAGAACTACACCCGCAACTACAAGGGCCGCGTGACGCTCACGCAGGCCTTGGCGCAGTCGCTCAACATCCCCGCGATCAAGATTTCCGAGGGCGTGGGCCGCGATCTCGTGCGCAAGGTGGCGACCGGTTTCGGCATCCATTCCGACCTCAACGACACCCCTGCCATGGCGCTGGGCACCTCCGAGGCGACGCTGCTCGAGATGACCGCCGCCTACGCGGGCTTCCTCAACGGCGGCTCGCGCGTGGTGCCCTACGGCCAGGTCGAGCTGCGGGTGAAGGGCGACGACACCCCGCTGGTAAGCCAGAGCTCGGGCATCCAGGAACGCGTCATCCAGCAGGAGGCCGCGGGCCAGCTGGTGTGGATGATGCAGCACGTCATCAACGACGGCACCGGCGGCCGCGCCAAGCTGCCCGACGGGCGCGAGGCGGCGGGCAAGACCGGCACCTCGAACGATGCCCGGGACGCGTGGTTCATCGGCTTCACCGCCGATTACGTGGTCGGCGTCTGGATGGGCAACGACGACAACTCGCCGCTCAACGGCGTGACCGGCGGCGGCCTGCCTGCGGACATCTGGCGCGAGACCATGTCGCGCGTCAGCGAGGGACTCGAGAAGCGCCCGCTGCCCGCGATCCCGCCGTCGGAGCCCGCGCCGCAGGTGGCCGAACAGCAGCCCCAGCAGCAGCAGCGCCAGCCCACGCGCGAGCGTCGGCAGCGCGACAACTTCATCCAGCAACTGCTGAACGACCTGCTCGGCGGACGCTGACGTCGGAGCGATGGCGCGCCGGGGTGGATTTCACTTCCCCTCGGCACGCCGACCGGCTCTAACAAAGGCGCTGCCTCGGGAGGAAGGAGCCAGAGCATGAGCGTGAAAGAGATCTTCGAGACCATGGAATACGGTCCCTCCGCCGAAAGCGCCTCCGAGGCGCTGGCCTGGCTCGCCACGCAGGAGACCGGCTTCGGCCAGTTCATCGACGGCGCCTTCACCGCCCCCGGCGACACCTTCGAAAGCCGCAACCCCGCCACCGGCGCGCTGCTCGCGAAGGTGACACAGGCAACGCAGGCGGATGTCGATGCCGCCGTCGCCGCCGCCCGCGCGGCCCAGCCCAAGTGGGAAAAGCTGGGCGGTCCGGGCCGGGCACGGCATCTCTATGCGCTGGCGCGGCTCCTGCAGAAGCACGCGCGGCTCTTTGCGGTGCTCGAGACGCTCGACAACGGAAAGCCAATCCGCGAGAGCCGCGACATCGACGTGCCCCTCGCCGCGCGGCATTTCTACTATCACGCGGGCTCGGCCCAGCTCATGGCCTCCGAGATGCCCGGGCGCGTGGCCATGGGTGTCTGCGGCCAGATCATCCCATGGAACTTCCCGCTGCTGATGCTGGCGTGGAAGGTGGCCCCGGCGCTCGCCACCGGCAACACCGTGGTGCTGAAGCCCGCCGAATGGACCCCGCTCACCGCGCTGCTCTTTGCAGACATCTGCCGCCAGGCCGGGCTGCCCAGGGGCGTCGTGAACATCGTCACCGGCGACGGTGCCGTGGGCGAGATGATCGTCGCGTCCGAGGTCGACAAGATCGCCTTCACCGGCTCGACCGAGGTCGGCCGCCGCATCCGCGAGGCCACCGCCGGCAGCGGCAAGGCGCTGACGCTCGAGCTTGGCGGCAAGTCGCCCTACATCGTCTTCGAGGACGCCGATCTCGACAGCGCCGTCGAGGGGCTGGTCGATGCCATCTGGTTCAACGGCGGGCAGGTCTGCTGCGCGGGCTCCCGGCTGCTGGTGCAGGAGGGCGTCGCCGGACGCTTCCACGCCAAGCTCAAGGCCCGGATGGAGAAACTGCGCATCGGCGATCCGCTCGACAAGTGCATCGACGTCGGCGCCATCGTCGACCCGGTCCAGCACAAGCGCATCGCCGAGATGGTGGCGGCCAGCGACGGCGAGGTCTTCCAGCCGGGCCCCTGCCCCGAGGGCTGTTTCTATCCGCCGACCCTGATCACCAGCCTCGCCCCCGCCTCGGCGCTGATGCAGGACGAGATCTTCGGGCCGGTGCTGGTCTCCGCCACCTTCCGCACGCCCTCCGAGGCAGTGGAGATGGCCAACAACACCCGCTACGGGCTTGCCGCCTCGGTCTGGTCCGAGAACATCAACGTGGCGCTCGACGTGGCGCCGAAGCTGGCCGCGGGCGTGGTCTGGATCAACGGCTCGAACATGTTCGACGCGGCGGCGCCCTTCGGCGGCCTGCGCGAGAGCGGCTTCGGGCGCGAGGGCGGCCCCGAAGGCCTGACCGCCTACACGAGGCCCGCCGGCAAGCCGAAGCCCGGCAAGCCCGTCGCCGCCTTCCCCGGCGGCGAGGCCGAGCCGCAGCCGGTCGACCGCACTGCCAAGCTCTACATCGGCGGCAAGCAGGCCCGCCCCGACGGCGGCTATGCCCGCAACGTGCACGACAAGCGCGGGGCCCTCATCGGGCAGGCGCCGCTCGCCAGCCGCAAGGATATCCGCAACGCCGTCGAGGCGGCGCGGGGCGCTGCCGGCTGGGCCGGGGCCTCGGCCCACAACCGCGCGCAGGTGCTTTACTACATCGGCGAGAATCTCTCGGCCCGCAGCGATGGCTTCGCCACGCTGCTCGACCGGCTGACCGGCGGGCGCGACGGCGCAAAGGAGGTCGAGACCTCGATCGAGCGGCTCTTCACCTACGCCGCCTGGTGCGACAAGTTCGACGGCCGCGTGGCGGGTGTGCCCCTGCGCGGCACGGCGCTGGCGATGCGCGCGCCCTGTGGCGTCATCGGCGGGCTCTGTCCCGACCAGCACCCGCTGCTCGGGCTGGTGTCGCTGATGGCCCCGGCCATCGCCATGGGCAACCGCGTCGTACTGGTGGCCTCCGAGCCCTTCCCGCTGGCCGCCACCGAGTTCTACCAGGTGCTCGACACCTCGGACGTGCCCGGCGGCGTGGTCAACATCCTGACCGGCAGCCATGCCGAGCTGGCGCCGACGCTGGCGGGCCACGCGGATGTCGACTCGGTCTGGAGCTTCTCGGGCGCGCCGCTCTCGGAGGTGGTCGAACGGCACGCCGCGGGCAACCTCAAGCGCAGCTGGGTCAACGACGGCATGGCCCGCGACTGGACGGGCGCCGACGGCGAGGGGCGCGCGTTCCTCGACGCCGCGACCGAGGTCAAGACCGTGTGGATTCCCTGGGGCGCCTGACCTCGAGCGCCCCTGCGAGGCCCGGCAGGCCAGTCGCCGCCCGTCGCGAGAGGCTTGACTCTCTTCGGCTTTCGGACGTATCGGGCCTCTTCTCTGCCGGGCGCGGGGCCCTCTGGCCCCGCGATCATTGAGATTTCACACTACCGATGCTATCTTTTCCCTACGCCCGGCGCCGGGGTGGCTTTCGGCGCTTGTCTAGAAGGAGGACAATGTCCTGTCACTTACTGCGAACGCGGCCGGTGCCGCTGAGCCGGGGGCGCCCATGAGCGGCCTGCCCCACTCCAAGGTCACGAGCGAGCAGATTCTCGCAACGGTCCTCAAGATCCTCGATGACAACAAGGCGGAAGACGTCGTGCAGATCGACCTGCGCGGCAAGACCTCCGTCTGCGATCACATGGTGATCTGTTCGGGCCGGTCGTCGCGCCAGGTGGTGTCGATTGCCGACAAGCTCGCCGAGGATCTCAAGCATGAGCTGGGAGTGCTTTCGAAATCCGAAGGCCAGGAAACCGGCGACTGGGTGCTGATCGACACGGGCGACGTCGTCGTCCACGTCTTCCGTCCCGAAGTCCGCGAGTTCTACCAGCTCGAGAAGATGTGGATGCCGATCGGCAAGACCGCGACCAACGCCGTCTGACGAATACGCATGCGTGTCCATCTCTGCGTCGTGGGACGCCTTCGGGCGGGCCCGGAGCGCGAGCTTGTTGACGATTACCTGAAACGCTTCGACCGCACCGGTCGGGCGCTTGGGCTGGGTCCCGCGCGCATCGTCGAGGTCGATGACCGCAAGGGCGGCGGCATGGCGGCCGAGGCCGACCTGCTGCGCCGTGCCCTGCCCTCGGGCGCGCGGCTCTGCATTCTCGACGAGCGCGGCCGGCTGATGACATCGCCCGATTTCGCTGCTGAACTCGGCCGCGTGCGCGACAACGGCACCCAGGACCTGGCCTTCGTGATCGGCGGTGCGGACGGCATCGACCCCGCGCTGCGGGCCGAGGCCGACATGGCGCTGTCCTTCGGTCAGATGGTCTGGCCGCACATGCTGGTGCGGGTGATGCTCGCCGAGCAGCTTTACCGCGCGGCGTCCATCCTCTCGGGAAGCCCTTACCACCGCGCCTGAGGCGTGGCGGACACAACCCTCGGCAGTTTTCCGCCCGGCCGGACTAACCGAAGGCGGCTTTCCGCCCGCGGTAGAGAACCCCGATTGCCAGCCTCAACCCCTTTGAATTACCCGAGATTCGAGCACGCTGTCGCGCTGCCATCAGACAGGCGTGAATGTGTCGGTCACCTGTCCCCAGCGGTCCTTTCTGACTGCGTCCCAGGCCGGCACATCCTGAGGCCCCGGAGTCCCCAACTCCGGGGCCGAACTTTTCCCCACGACGTCCGAACCGACGCCTGACGCTCAGGCGTAGGCGTACCACAGCAGGCCCGCGCCCAGGATGACGCGGTAGATGACGTAGGGGGTGAAGCTGACCGAACGCAGCAGCCGCATCATCAGCGCCAGCGCCCCCAGCGCCGCGGCAAAGGCGAAGACCGCGCCGATGAGTCCGTCGATGGCCACCTGCGCATCTGCCTCGGAGGCGACTTCCGCCCCGAGCAGCACGCCCGAGGCGAGGATGGTCGGGATCGACATCAGCATCGAGATCTTGGCGGCGTCGTGGCGGTTGTAGCCCATGAAGCGCGCGCCGGTGATGCAGATGCCCGAACGCGACGTGCCGGGGATCAGCGCGACCGCCTGCCAGAGCCCCATCTTGAGCGCCTCGATCGGCCCCCAGTCGGCCTCGGTCTTGTGGGTGGCGCCCTTCTGGTCCGCCCACCACAGCACGATGCCGAAGCCGAGCATGGTCCAGCCGATGACGGCAACCGAGCGCAGCGCCTCGTCGAGGCCGGTGAGCTTCATGGCGAGGCCTGCGATGACCACCGGGATGGTCGCGATGGCAAGGCCGAGTGCCAGCCGCGCCGCCGGGGTCTGGCGGCGCCCGACGATCAGGTCGACGGTCCCCGCGAGCGCGACCTTCACGTCGGCCCAGAAGTAGAGCACCACGGCCGCCAGCGTGCCGACGTGTACGGCCACGTCGATGGCCTGGCCCTGGTCGGCCATGCCGGTAAGATTCGGCAGAAGAATCAGGTGACCCGACGAAGAAATGGGCAGAAACTCGGTAATACCCTGTATCAGGGCCAGCAGGATCAATTGCAGCATTGGCATGTTCACGGACCTCCAGCTAGCCTGACACCAGCCGTATAACCTGAGCGTTCGCAAGGCGAAAGCGGCTAATAGGTCCGAAATGCGACCCAAAATTCACAAAAAATGACTGCACGGTCGCAGGACCGGTGCAAATAATCTGAATATAGGTCAACTCTTCTGACTTTTATTTCGATTTCGCTTTGAGTATTGAGGCTCGACCCAAGGACTTGTTCGGAGACCCAGGAACATGGCGAAACAGCCGATGCTCAAATTCGTGAAGATCGAGCGGGACATGCCCGTGAAGCGCGATGCGGAGACCCGCAACAAGGATTTCGATGAAATCTATGCCGAGTTTGCCGACGCGAAGGCGACCGAGCAGTCGAGCCGTTGCTCGCAGTGCGGCGTGCCCTACTGCCAGTCGCATTGCCCGCTGCACAATAACATCCCGGACTGGCTGCGCCTGACCGCGACCGGCCGCCTGCAGGAGGCCTACGAGGTCAGCCAGGCGACCAACACCTTCCCCGAGATCTGCGGCCGCATCTGCCCGCAGGACCGTCTCTGCGAGGGCAACTGCGTCATCGAGCAGTCGGGCCATGGCACCGTGACCATCGGCTCGGTCGAGAAGTACATCACCGACACCGCATGGGAAAAGGGCTGGGTGACCCCCGCCTCGCCCGCCATCGAGCGCGCCGAGAGCGTCGGCATCATCGGCGCGGGCCCGGGTGGCCTTGCCGCCGCCGACATGCTGCGCCGCGCCGGCGTTCAGGTGACCGTCTATGACCGCTACGACCGTGGCGGCGGCCTGCTGACCTACGGCATCCCGGGCTTCAAGCTCGAAAAGGACGTGGTCATGCGCCGCATTCAGCAGCTCGAAGACGGCGGCGTGCGCTTCGTGATGAACTGCGACGTCGGCGTCGACATGTCCTTCGAGGACATCCGCGACCAGCATGACGCGTTGATCATCGCCACCGGCGTCTACAAGTCGCGCGACCTCAAGGGCCCGGGCTCGGGCGCCGCCGGCATCGTCAAGGCCATCGACTATCTCACCGCGTCGAACCGCGCCGCCAACTTCGGCGACAGCGTCCCCGAGTTCGAGAGCGGCGAACTGAACGCCAAGGGCAAAAAGGTCGTGGTCATCGGCGGCGGCGACACCGCCATGGACTGCGTCCGCACCGCGATCCGCCAGGGCGCGGACAGCGTGAAGTGTCTCTACCGTCGCGACCGCGCCAACATGCCAGGCAGCCAGCGCGAAGTGCAGAACGCCGAAGAAGAAGGCGTGCAGTTCGAATGGCTCACCGCGCCCAAGGGCTTCAAGGGCGAGCCTGTCTCGGGCGTGATCGTACAGAAGATGCGCCTCGGCCTTGCCGACGCGTCGGGCCGCCAGTCCCCCGAGATCATCGAGGGCTCGGACTATGAAGAGCCCGCCGACCTGGTGATCAAGGCGCTCGGCTTCGAGCCGGAAGAGCTGCCGACGCTCTGGGGCGCGCCCGAGCTGGAAGTGACCCGCTGGGGCACCGTGAAGGCCGAGTTCACCTCGGGCCGCACCGCCCTGCCCGGCGTCTATGCCGTGGGCGACATCGTGCGCGGCGCAAGCCTCGTGGTCTGGGCCATCCGTGACGGCCGCGACTGCGCCGAGCACGTGCTGCAGGACTTCGACAAGCAAGCGGCCATCGCGGCCGAGTGACGCCCGCGAGCATCCCGGCCGGGGTGCCCCGCAAGCCGGAGCGCCGGATGGTCCGCCGCTCCATGCCAGAGGAACAGGACATGCCGGAACGGACGGGCGGGTGTTTGTGCGGCGCGGTGCGCTTCACCGCGAAGTCGCTGAGTGGTTTCGGCGTCTGTCACTGCGAACAATGCCGCCGCTGGGCCGGATCGGCGCTGTTCGCCGTCACCGTCCCGGCCGCTGACATGGAGATCGAGGGCGCCGAGGCCATCCGCGCCTACCGCTCCTCGGACTGGGCCAGCCGCGCCTTCTGCGGCACCTGCGGCTCGGTGCTCTGGTACCGTTACGACAAGGGCGTCGACGACGCCGGCGACTACGAGCTGACCATCGGACTGCTCGACGACGCCGACGGGCTGACACTCGAACGCGAGATCTTCAGCGACCAGAAGCCCGACTGCTGGGCGCTGACCGGAGATCACCCGCGGATGACCCGCGCCGAGACACTGGCGCGCTACGGCGCCCAGGTCGACGGCGCCTGATCCGCGACCGACCTATTCCCGGCCCCGCGCCGGATCCGAACAACCGGTCGCACGACGCGACCCCGCATGGAGGTACAATGCCATGACCAAGTACGACGAGAACTGGGCCGCCGCCGAGGAAGCCAAGCGCAAGTGGATGACCGAGAACGGCATGTTCCGCGAGGAACATGAGCATTCGTCCTGCGGCGTGGGCCTCGTGGTCTCGATCGACGGCAAGCCGTCGCGCAAGGTCGTCGACGCTGGCATCA
>NZ_JAATOS010000178.1:0-7855 GCF_011806505.1 Salipiger sp. HF18
GAGGGGCTGGCCCCTCGCACCCTCCGCCGACGCCAGAGCTGCCCCATGTCGAAGATCGTCCTCGTCTCCGCCGTCGCCCTGATCGACCCCGACGGCCGCGTGCTGCTTGCACAGCGCCCCGAGGGCAAGTCGATGGCGGGCCTCTGGGAATTCCCGGGCGGAAAGATCGAGCCCGGCGAATCGCCCGAGGCGGCGCTGATCCGCGAACTTCAGGAAGAGCTGGGCATCGACACGTGGGAGAGCTGCCTCGCGCCGCTCACCTTCGCCTCGCACCCCTACGAGAGCTTCCACCTGCTGATGCCTCTCTTCGCCTGCCGCAAATGGCAGGGCACACCGCAATCGCGCGAGGGCCAGGCGCTGAAGTGGGTCCGGGCCGCGGATCTGCGCGATTACCCAATGCCGCCCGCCGACATTCCCCTGATCCCGATCCTGCGCGACTGGCTCTAGTCGTTCGGAATTGTCCAGAACTTTCTGCGCCGCAGCAGGCGGATTTCCGCAAGAGACGGAGCCTCGCTTAGTCCTTAAGCACTAATCGTGCGCTTTCTTCTGGTTCCGTTAACGATTGTGTCGTATTCATATATTTGTAACACCCAAATCGGGAACCCATGCAATGCTTCGTACGATCATTCTAGGCACCTGCGTTTCCGTGCAGGGCATCTTCGAAAAGAAACTGCCCGACGGTCGTATCGCCGTTCGTGTTGGTACTCAGGTCTTTACCGGAACTCCGGTCGCCGCCTGATATTGCGCGCAAAACTTCGGACTTCCAGCTAAGCAACAGGCTCGGGCACCTCGCCCGGGCCTGTTTGCCTTTGGGCCACCCCATCCCGCCCGCATCACAGTTTCACGGAAACGAAAAAGGCGGCACCAATGGCGCCGCCTTCGATCTGTCTCCGATCGGGTCGATCAGAGCGTGCGCGCGATCTCCTCGCGCTCGAAGATCTCGATGACGTCCTGCGGACGGACATCTTCGTAGTTCTCGAAGGCCATGCCGCATTCCTGGCCCGACTGGACCTCGGCGACCTCGTCCTTGAAGCGCTTGAGCGTCTTCAGGGTGCCCTCGTGGATCACCACGTTGTCGCGCAGCAGGCGGACACCGGCGGAACGACGGGCCACGCCCTCGGTGACGAGACAGCCCGCAACCTTGCCGACGTTGGAGACCTTGAAGACTTCCTTGATCTCGGCGTAGCCGATGAAGTTCTCGCGGATCTCGTTCGACAGCAGGCCCGAGGCCGCTGCACGCACGTCGTCGACCAGGTCGTAGATCACCGAATAGTAGCGGATCTCCACGCCCTTCTGGTTGGCGCTGTTGCGCGCCGGCGCGTTGGCACGGACGTTGAAGCCGATGACCGGGCAGCCCGAAGCTTCGGCAAGGCCGATGTCGGTCTCGGTGATGGCGCCCACACCGTAGTGGATCACCCGCACGCGGACCTCGTCGTTGCCGACCTTCTCGAGCGCCTGGACGATGGCCTCGGCCGAGCCCTGCACGTCGGCCTTCACGACCACCGGCAGCTCGGAGACGTTCTCGTCGTCCTTGGCCTTCTTCATCAGCTGTTCCAGGGTCGTCGCGGCGCCTGCGGCGGCGCGCTTCTCCTTCGCGGCATGTGCGCGGTACTCGGCGATCTCGCGGGCCTGCGCCTCGGTCGAGGTGACGTTGAGAACGTCACCAGCCTCGGGCGTGCCGTTGAGGCCGAGCACTTCGACCGGAACCGACGGACCGGCTTCGGCAACGCGCTCGCCCTTGTCGTTGATGAGCGCGCGGACCTTGCCGTACTGCTCGCCCACGACGAAGATGTCGCCCTGCTTCAGGGTACCGTTCTGCACCAGGACCGTCGCGACCGGGCCACGGCCGACGTCGAGCTGCGCCTCGATCACGGCACCTTCGGCGGCGCGGTCGGGGTTGGCTTTCAGTTCCAGCAGTTCGGCCTGAAGCGCGATGGCTTCCAGCAGTTCGTCGAGACCCTGCCCGGTGTGGGCCGACACCTCGACGTCCTGCACGTCACCGGACATCTGTTCCACCACGACTTCGTGCTGGAGCAGGTCGGTGCGCACCTTGGTCGGGTTGGCCGACGGCTTGTCGATCTTGTTGATTGCCACGATCATCGGAACGCCGGCCGCCTTGGCGTGGTTGATGGCCTCGACGGTCTGCGGCATCACCGCGTCATCCGCCGCAACCACCAGCACCACGATGTCCGTCACCTGCGCGCCACGCGAGCGCATCGAGGTGAAGGCCGCGTGGCCGGGCGTGTCGAGGAAGGTCAGGATATCGCCACCCTTGGTCTGCACCTGGTAGGCGCCGATGTGCTGGGTGATGCCACCGGCTTCGCCTGCGGTCACGTTGGCCTGACGGATGCGGTCGAGCAGCGAGGTCTTGCCGTGGTCGACGTGACCCATGATCGTGATGACCGGGGGACGCGGCCTGAGATCTTCCGGCTTGTCGTCCGCCGTCTTGATCACGTCCTCCACGTCCGCGTCCGAGACGCGGGTGACGCGGTGGCCGAATTCCTCGATGATCAGTTCCGCGGTATCGGCGTCGATGGACTGGTTCTGGGTCGCCATGATGCCGCTCTGCATCAGTGACTTGACCACGTCCGCCACGCGCTCTGCCATGCGGTTTGCCAGTTCGGCGACGGTGATCGCCTCGGGCAACTGCACGTCGCGCACGACCTTCTCGCGGCTCTGGGCTCCGCCCATTGCCTTCTGGCGCGCACGCTCCTGCTTGCGCTTCATGGCAGCCATGGACTTCTGGCGTCCACCTTCGCCACCGAGCGCCTGATTCAGCGTCAGCTTGCCGGCACGGCGGTTGCCATCGTCGCGACCACGGGTCGAACGGCCACGCTCTTCGCGCTCGCGCTCGGCCTTGCGCATCTGCTGCGGCTGGCCCGCGGCCGGCTTGGCGGCACCGGCAGCGCCTGCGGCCGGGGCAGCGCCTGCAGCGGCACCACCCGCGCGGGCCGCGGCGGGGTCGGCGGACTTCGGAGCGGCAGCGGCAGCTTCGGCCTTCTTCGCGGCCTCGGCGGCTTCGCGAACCTTGCGCTCTTCTTCCTCGGCCTTGGCGCGGGCGCGCTCTTCGGCTTCGCGCTGATCGCGCTCTTTCTGTTCCTTCTCGGCCCGGAGACGCTCACGCTCTTCGGCGCGGGCCTTTTCCTCGGCCTCGCGCTGCGCGGCTTCCACGACCTCGCGGGCCTTCGCGGCCTGCAGCGCCTTCAGGCGGCGCTCCATCTCGGCATCGGAAATCCCGGCCGGGCGCTTGCCGCCCATGCCTCCGGGCGCGCTGCCACCCTTGGCGCCGCCGGCGCCGGGCTTCGGCACGACAACCCGCTTGCGCTTGGTTTCGACCACGACATTCTTGGTGCGGCCATGGCTGAAGCTCTGCTTCACGGAACCCGAACGGGGACCACCACCACGCACGCCCAGAGTCTTTTTGCCGTCGTTATCGCTCATTCAGCTCTCTTATCCTTTCCGGCGGCCCCTGCCGCCCCCGGCGGCTTTCGCCGCCTCGGCAGCCCCTGCTGCCGTCGCCGCATCGGTCCTTCCGACGCGCAGGCCCTTCAATCGTTGGGCTTCCTCTACAACACGTTTCGTGAGTCCACCAGCGCCAAGCGCGGCGTGTATCACCTTTTCCCGTCCAAAGGCCAGCCCCAGCTCGTCTGCGGTGAGCCAGCCGATGTACTTGCCCCCGTAGGGAGTCGACAATTTCGACTTGCCCCGCGACGAGCCATCCTCGGCCTGGATCAGCACGACCGCGTCTTCGCGGCCAAGCCAGTCCTTGACCTTCTCGTAGCCCGATACAGCCGAGCCCGACTTGCGCGCAAGGCTGATGAGCTCGACCACCCGGCGCGCGAGCATCTGCTCGATCAGCGTCGGAAGATCATCGGGCACCGTCACCGGTGCCTTGGCGGCGCGGGCGAAGAGCCCCTTCTTCGCCGCCTTCTCAAGTGCCGCGGGCTCGGAGGCGACCCAGATCCCGCGTCCGGGCAACTTGCCCGCGTGATCCGGCACCACCTGGCCCTCGGGTCCGACCACGAAGCGGATCAGGCCGGAGGCCGGCTGCGTCTCGCCCGTGGCGATGCAACGGCGTTCCGGCCCGTCGGCCCGGTCCTTGTCCTGGCCTCCGCGGCTCATGATCAGGCCTCTTCGCTCGTCTCGGCGTCGTCTTCGCCGTCAGCCTCTTCCTCGGCCTCGGGCTCAAGCTCGGACGGGTCGACCCATCCCAGCAGGACGCGCGCGGTCATGATGAGGTTCTGCGCCTCGGCGAGATCCACGTCGAACTTCTCGAGCAGGCCGTCGTCTTTCACACGCTCGCCGCCTTCGGTCGTCCAGCCACCGGCCAGTTCCCAGTCGGCGCAGGTGGCGAAATCCTCCAGCGTCTTCACGCCGTCTTCCGCCAGTGCCTCTACCATCTGGGGTGTCAGGCCCTCGAATTCAATAAGGCTGTCCTCGGCACCGAGCTCGCGGGCGTGTTCCAACGCCTTGCGGGCCTGCTCCTCGAGGAACTCGCGGGCACGGGTCGGAAGAGGAGGAGAGGGGTCCTCGTCGACGCCGTTGATGACCAGCAGCTCGTCAAGCTCGACGTAGGCCACTTCCTCGAGGTTGGTGAAGCCTTCGGCGACCAGCAGCTGGGCGAAGAACTCGTCGAGGTCGAGCGTGTCCATGAACAGCTTGGTGCGCTGCTCGAACTCGGCCTGACGGCGCTTGGACTCTTCCTCTTCGGTCATGATGTCGATGTCGAGACCGGTGAGCTGCGAGGCGAGGCGCACGTTCTGGCCGCGGCGGCCGATGGCCAGCGACAGCTGCTCGTCGGGCACCACCACCTCGATGCGCTCGGCGTCCTCGTCGAGAACCACCTTCGACACCTCGGCCGGCTGCAGCGCGTTCACCAGGAAGGTCGGCACGTCCTCGTTCCACGGGATGATGTCGATCTTCTCGCCCTGCAGCTCGTTCACCACGGCTTGCACGCGGCTGCCGCGCATACCGACGCAGGCGCCCACGGGGTCGATGGAGCCGTCATAGGAGATGACGGCGATCTTGGCGCGCGAGCCCGGGTCGCGGGCAACGGCCTTGATCTCGATGATGCCGTCGTAGATCTCGGGCACTTCCATCTTGAACAGCTCGGCCATGAATTCCGGCGAGGTGCGCGACAGGAAGATCTGCGGGCCGCGGGCTTCGCGGCGCACGTCCTTGATGTAGCAGCGGATGCGGTCCCCCGGGCGATAGCTCTCGCGGCCGATTTTCTCGTTACGGCGCAGGATGCCTTCGCCACGGCCGATGTCGACGATGACGTTGCCGTATTCCTCGCGCTTGACGGTACCGTTGATGATGGTGCCGGCGCGGTCCTTGAACTCGTCGTACTGGCGGTCACGCTCGGCTTCGCGGACCTTCTGCAGGATCACCTGCTTGGCCGACTGCGCGGCGATCCGGCCCATGTCGACCGGCGGCACCTCTTCGATGAACTGGTCGCCCACCTTGGGGTCGGCCATGTACTGCTTGGCCTGCTTGACCGTCAGCTCGGCCTGGTAGTTCTCGAGCTCCTCGTCCTCGACGACGGTGCGCACGCGGGTAAAGGTCGCACGGCCGGTGCGGCGGTCGATCTTCACGCGGATGTCCATCTCGGAGCCGTAGCGCGACTTGGCGGCACGGGCGAGGCTCTCTTCCATGGCCTCGATCACGAGGCCCGGGTCGATCATCTTCTCGCGGGCGACGGCCTCGGCGGTCTGAAGCAGCTCGAGCTGGTTGGCAGAGGTGATTGCCATGGGGTCTTACTCCTCGTCGGTGGCCGCGTCCTCGGCCTGAATTTCGTCGAATTGGGTATCGTCGTCGGCGTCGTCATCGCCCCGCGCCTTGCGGGCGCGCAGCATCTCGCGCATCAGCTCGTCGGTCAGGATGAGCTTGGCATCGGAAAGCCAGTCGAACTGCAGGCCGATGGTCTGGGTCTCGCCGTTCTCTTCGATGTTGAGCAGCACTTCGCCGCCCTCGACACCGGCGAGCACGCCTTGCCAGCGCTTGCGGCCGTCGATCAGCTCGTCCGTCTGGATCTTGGCATCATAGCCCTCGAAGGTCTCGAAATCCTTGAGACGGGTCAGCGGGCGGTCGATGCCGGGGCTGCCGACCTCGAGCACGTAGCTGTCGAGGATCGGATCCTCGACGTCGAGCACCGCCGACACGGCGGTCGAGATGTCGCCGCACTCGTCGATTTCGATCCCGCCCTCGGGGCGTTCGGCCATGATCTGAAGCGTGGCGGTCTTGCCGCCCATCAGGCGAATGCGCACGAGTTCGAACCCCATGTCCTCGATGACGGGGGCGACGATCTCAGCGAGACGCCGGTCGATGGCGGATTTGGCGATCAGGTCGGTCATTGGGTCCGGGTCCGATTGGGCACAAAAAAACGGGCGCGCGGCCCGTCGATGTTTCCCGGTGGAACTTCGGAGAACCTCCGACGCGCCGCTGTCAAAGGGCGATATACGCTGCGCGATTCGATTCCGCAAGGGGGGAGCATCGGGCAGCATCGCGACCTCTCGCCGCCGCCCGGTCCCAGGGCACGCGTCAGGCGAAGCGGCCCTCGCGCGCCAGCACCTCGATCTGGTAGCCATCCGGGTCGGCCACGAAGAAGAACTTCGCCACCACCTCGCCCGCCGGCGCGAATTCCACCAGCTTGCGCGGGTTCAGCCCTTCGGCGGTGAAGCGCGCATGCTCGGCCTCGAGATCGGCGACCGACACCGCGAGGTGGCCGTAACCGTCGCCCAGGTCGTAGGGCTCGGTCCGGTCCTTGTTTACCGTCAGCTCGAGCTCGAAGCCGGTCTCGGCGTTCGACAGGTAGACCAGCGTGAACTCGGGGAAGTCGAGCCGGTCGGCGACGGTCAGGCCGAAGGCGGTCTCGTAGAAGGCCAGCGAGCGCGCCTCGTCGAGAACCCGGATCATGCTGTGGATGGCCTTGGCCATGACGGTTTTCCTTTCCTGCGAAGGGCGACCTCGGGATGCGTTGCCGTGAGGCGGGCCGCCCGCTATAGGGCTGTGAACCGGATCGCACGAGGAGACAAAGATGTCCAACGCACAGCTCGAAGCCGCCATCGAAGCCGCCTGGGAGGCGCGCGACACGATCACCCCCTCGACCGGCGGCGAGACCCGCGAAGCCATCGAGGACACGCTCGAAGCGCTCGATTCGGGCAAGCTGCGCGTCGCCGAGAAGCAGGCGGACGGCAACTGGCAGGTGAACCAGTGGGCCAAGAAGGCCGTGCTGCTCGGCTTCCGCATCAAGGACATGGAGATCCACGACAACGGCCCGCAGGGCGGCGGCTGGTGGGACAAGGTCGACAGCAAGTTCAAGGGCTGGGGCAACAACCAGTGGAAGGCCGCGGGCTTCCGCGCCGTGCCGAACTGCGTCGTCCGCAAGTCCGCCTACATCGCGCCGGGCGTGGTGCTGATGCCGTCCTTCGTGAACCTCGGCGCCCACGTCGGCGAAGGCACCATGGTCGACACCTGGGCGACCGTCGGCTCCTGCGCGCAGATCGGCAAGAACGTGCACCTCTCGGGCGGCGTCGGCATCGGCGGCGTGCTCGAGCCGCTGCAGGCCGGCCCGGTCATCATCGAGGACAACTGCTTCATCGGCGCCCGCTCCGAGGTGGTCGAGGGCTGCATCGTGCGCGAGGGCTCGGTTCTGGGCATGGGCGTGTTCATCGGCCAGTCGACCAAGATCGTCGACCGCGAAACCGGTGAAGGGGTGTACGGCGAAGTGCCGCCGTACTCGGTGGTCGTGGCGGGCTCGATGCCCTCGAAGAACGGCATCAGCCTCTACTGTGCGGTCATCGTGAAGCGCGTCGACGCGAAGACCCGCTCGAAGACCGGCATCAACGAGCTGCTG
>NZ_JAATOS010000179.1:0-7825 GCF_011806505.1 Salipiger sp. HF18
CCGGCGCGCTGTTCCGGCCCCGCTGCGACCTTGCCCTGACCCGCGCCGATGCGCCGGTCTGCCTGGGGGGCGCTGCGCAGTGAAACGTCCTGAGGCGGTCGACGAGAACCTCTCCTTCCTCTTCGCCGAGCTCGACGGGCAACTCGCGAAGCTCATCGGCTATTTCGGGGCGCCCGGGCCCGACGCGGCGCAGGGGCTGGTCCGGCGGGCGGGCTATTCGCAGAACCTCGCCTCGCGGGTCCGCAAGGCCTGTCTCGCGGGGATGCTCAGGGGCAAGCGCAGCGCCGCGCGCGAGCTGCAGCTGCAGGGCATCGAGGGCATCGCGCGCAACCTCGACCTTGTCTCGCGGCTGGGGCGCCGTTCGGTGCAGCACGCCGAGAACGTGCAGCGCACAAAGCTCCTGCGCGCCGACACCTACCTCAAGCCGCTCAAGCAGGTGCGCAAGTCCGTGGCCCGTGCGCAGGAGGCGCTGCAGTCCGGCGACAGCCGCCTCGCCGTGCAGATCGGCCGGACACGCGCCGATCTGGGCGTCTTCCACGACCAGCTCTTCCGGACCTACACGCGGGACATGCAGGGGACCCGGCACACCGAGGATCTCGCGCACGGGCTTCTGGCGCTGAACGAGGTCTACCGGATGGGCGAGGCGCTCGAGGCGATCAGCGAGGCGATCCTGTCGATCAACATCGGGCAGACCGTGCAGTTCGAGCGCTACTTCACCCTGCGCAGCGTGCTGGCGGGCGTGGGCAAGGAGGACGAGGAGATCCGGCTGCAGCCGCTGGCCGAGACCCGCTCCGGCAGCGCGATCTCGAGCGTCAGCATGCGCGACGCCGAGGGCCGCCCGGTGGATGCGGTGTTCAAGGACGGCGACCGGCGCAAGGTCAAGGAAGAGCGGGTGGGGGTGAAGAGCTGGAACTCGGTCTACCCCGGGCTCGCGCCGCAGATCCTGTCCTACGAGAAACGCGGGGAGTCCGCCGCTCTGCTGATCGAGCATCTCGACGGCGAGACCTTCGAGGACATCGTGCTGGGCGGCTCCGAAGCGCGGCTGGCAGAGGCGCAGAAGGCGCTGCACGCCACGGTACGCGACATCTGGCGCCGGACCCGCACCGACGAGCCCGCCGAGATGAAGGCCATGGACCAGCTCGGCAAGTGGCTGCCCGACGTCTACCGGCTGCACCCGAGGTTCGAGACCGGCACGCAGCGGTTGCAGGGGCTGAAGGTCGACAGTTTCGACGCGCTGGTCGCCGCCGCGGCCCGGCGCGAGGCCCGGCTGCGGGCGCCGTTCTCGGTCTACATCCACGGCGATTTCAACCTCGACAACGTGATCTACG
The DNA here is from genome assembly GCF_011806505.1 of Salipiger sp. HF18. Classification (NCBI taxonomy): domain Bacteria; kingdom Pseudomonadati; phylum Pseudomonadota; class Alphaproteobacteria; order Rhodobacterales; family Roseobacteraceae; genus Salipiger; species Salipiger sp. HF18. Next base: position 1,329 of record NZ_JAATOS010000179.1, read on the forward strand.
ACCCGGTCGAGAAGAAGGTGCGATTCATCGACCTGCACCGCTCGCGCTACATGGATTACGTGCAGGACGTGACGGTCTTCATGGTCTCGAACTACCGTCTGCAGGTGCTCGACGCGGGCGTCCGCGCCCGCATCGCCAGCGTCGCCGTCGACATGCACGACATGGCCGCCAAGTTCGCGCGGCGGCAGAAGGATCCGACCTTCGAGTACCGCCTTGCGCTGGGCCTGGCCCGGTCCTTCGCGAGCTCGACCCGGTTCATCGTCGACAAGGACCACGCGCGCCGGATGATGCTGCGCGCCCGCTACATTCTCGAAACCGCGCTGGCCGTGCCCGAGGGCAGGGAGACGCGGCTTCGCCTGCCCATAAGGATGCTGTTCAGTGACTGAGAAGATCGGGGTGATCGGCACCCCCGGAAAATGGTCGACCGAGGCGCTTGCCGATGCGCTCGAAGCCCGCACCGGCTATCGCCAGGTGATCGACATGGCGCGCGTGACGCTGGATCTCGGGACCCGCGCGCTGGTCTGCGACGGCATGGATCTTTGCGCGCTCGACGGGCTCGTGGTGAAGAAGATCGCCGAGACCTACAGCCCCGACGCGCTCGACCGGCTCGAGATGCTGCGGGTGGCCGAGGCGATGGGTGTGAAGGTCTTCAGCCCGGCCACCGCCATCCTGCGTCTGATGGACCGGCTCGCCTGCACCGTGACGCTGGCCAATGCCGAGGTGCCGATGCCGCCCACCACCATCACCGAGGATGTGACAGCCGCCAGGGCCGCGCTCGACCGCTATGGCTCGGCGGTGTTCAAGCCGCTGTTCTCGACCAAGGCCCGCGGCATGGTGCTTCTCGATGCAGACGCGCCCGATGCCGAAGCGCAGATCGCCGCGTTCAAGGCTGCCAACCCGGTCATGTACCTGCAGAAGAAGGCCGATCTCTCGGGGCACGACCTCGGCATGGTGTTCCTCGGCGGCGCGTATCTCTGCACCTACGCCCGGGTGAACCAGACCGGCAGCTGGAACACCACCATCCATTCGGGCGGCAAGTATGCGCCCTTCGAGCCCGACGCTGCGCTGATCGAGCTCGGGCGGCGGGCGCAGGCGCCCTTCGGGCTGACCTTCACCACCGTCGACATCGCGCTGACCCCGGACGGCCCCATCGTCTTCGAGGTCTCGGCCTTCGGTGGCTATCGCGGCGCGCTCGAGGGCTGCGGCATCGACGCGGCGGCGCTGGTGGCGGAACACGTCCACCAGGCGGTGACCGCATGAGCGCGGCTCGTGACATTCTGGCGGGACTCGACCTCGCTCCGGCCCGCGCGGCCGAGCCGTTCCACCTCGCCGTGGGTTGCGTCGGTGTCACCGTCCACGCCCCGACATCGCTGCGTGCCGAACTGGTGAGCTATTTCGCCGACGTGCTGACCGACGTTCCGACCGACGTGCCGGGCGGGATCGTGGTCGACCTGCTTCCCGGGCAGGCGCTGACGGCAGAGCCCGCGTGGACCGACTGGCTGCGCGAGGGCGGCAAGAGCGGTCGCAAGGACGCGATCTGCGATCTTGACGACGGGCGGCTGGTGCGCAAGGTGCGCAGCGGCGTGACCTTCCTGCAGGCGCCGGGGGTGGCGGTGGCCTTCGGGCCGCTCGGCGACAACGTCAGCACGGTGATCAACTTCATCAACACCCAGATCCTCAGCGCCTGCCTGCGCGAGGGCTGGCAGCTCTGCCACGCCGCCGCGGTAGCGGGGCAGGGTCGGACGCTGGCGATCTCGGGCCTTTCGGGCGGCGGCAAGTCGACCTCGATGTTGCGGATGATGGACATCGACGGTACCGCCTTCGTCTCGAACGACCGGGTGCTGGTGAAGGGCGGGGCGCCCGCGCAGGCGCAGGGCATCCCCAAGCAGCCGCGCATCAACCCCGGCACCATCCTCGGCAACCCGCGCCTGCACGGGCTCATCGCGCCCGAGCGCCGCGCCGAGCTTCTGGCGATGCCTGCCGATGCGCTCTGGTCGCTCGAGGAGAAGCACGACCTCATCGTCTCCGAGATCTACGGGTCGGGAAGGGTGCAATACGCCGCGCCGCTCACCGATTTCTGGGTGCTTAACTGGCAGCGCGACGCGGCCGCGCCCACGCGGGTGACCGAGGTGACGCTTGACGACCGCCCCGACCTGCTGGCCGCGATCATGAAGAGCCCCGGGCCGTTCTACCAGCGCCCCGATGGCAGCTTCGAACCCAACGGCGCCGCACCGGTGCCGGGGCCCTATCTCGAGGCGCTGCGTGGCGTGCGCGTGTCCGAAGTCTCGGGCCGGGTCGACTTCGACGTGCTCGCGGCCGAGGGGCGGCGGATCTTCGATGGCTGAGAGCTACCACGCCATCGTCCGCCACGGCGCCTACCGCCAGCGCCCCGGCGCGCCTTCGGCGCGCCAGCCCTTTGCGCTGAGCGACGAGGGCCTGCGACAGGCGTCGGACTGCGGCGACGCGCTGGCCGGGATGCTGGCCGAGCACGGGCTGACGCTCGATCCCGTCGTCCACGCCTCGCGCCAGCTCAGGGCATGGCAGACCGCCTCGGGCATTGCCGGGCAGCTGCGGGCGCATGGGCACCGGGTCGACGAGATCCGCGAGACCTCGGCGCTGGCCGAGCGCGGCCTCGGCTCGGCGGCGAACCTCACCGTGGCCGAGATCGAGGCGGTGCTGGCCGGGGATCCGCGCTTCGGCGCACCCCCGCCGGGCTGGAAGTCGGACAGCGACTACCGCCTGCCGCTGGAAGGGGCCGAGAGCCTTTCCGAGGCGGGGGTGCGCGTCGCGGGCCACCTGCAGGCCGTGGCCGAGGCGGCGACGGGCGGCGCGCTGACCGTGCACGTGGGTCACGGCGCCTCGTTCCGCCATGCCTGCGCACATCTCGGCATCCTGCGCCGGGACGAGGTCGCCGGGCTCTCGATGTTCCACGCCCGAGCGTTACTTCTCTGTTACAGGGGCCATGGTAGATGGTCCCACGTCGCCGGGACGTGGAAGATCAGGGCCCCCAAGGACGCGCCCGTCGACTAGCCCGGCCCGCACGGAGAGGGCCCTGCATTGGAACACGTCAGCCATTGGAGCGGTCACGCGGCGGACCTTCTGCCGCCGGTCCACGACCCCCACGGCCAGCTTGCCGACCTGCCCCGGGACATCGCCCCGTGGCCCGGTGCCAGTGCCCAGCCGCAGATCTCGGCCTGCCTCGAACGGGCCCGCAGCAACGGCGGCTGGCAGTGGCCCGCACGGCCGGTGATCTTCGTCTCCGACGCCCATGCCGATGCCGAGGGCTTCCTGCGCTCGCTCGTCGCTGCCGGGGTGATCCGGCGCGAGGCGGGGGGCTTTTCCCTCACCGGGTTCGGGCGCAGCGCGCGCATCATCGTGGGCGGCGACAGCCTCGACAAGGGGCCGAGCAACCTCGACCTGCTGGATGCGCTGGCGGCCCTGCGCGCCTCGGGGGCCGAGCTCGACATCCTCGCCGGCAACCACGACCTGCGGATGCGCATGGCGGTGGATGCTGTGCGCGGCCCGCGCAGCGCCCTGCGCGAGCACCTCTTCGTGCGCATGGGCCGCAAGATCCTGCCCGCCCTGCGCGAGGTCTTCGACCGTTTCGTCACCGGCGCCGAGCTCGACGCCCTGCCCGGCGAGGCCGCCTGCGCCGCGCGCCTCACCCCGGGACCCGACTGGGACCTGCGCTTTGCCGGGGCCGCGCGCGACCAGCTGCGTGCATCGGCCATCGCCAGGGAGATCGCCAAGCTCGACGAGAAGCTCGCCAAGTTCGACCGCGAGCGCGCCAAGGTCGGCATGACCCACCGCGAGCTGCTGGCCGCGGTACTGAAATGCCACGAGGTCTTCTTCGTGCCCGGCGGTCCCTACGCGTGGTTCTACGAAGAGATGGAGGTGGTCGCCCGCAGCGGCTCGCTGCTCTTCGTGCACGCGGGTCTCTGCGACAGCATGTGCCGCCTGCTGGTCAGCGGCGGCCCCGACGCGGTAAATGCGCGTTACCGGGCGGAGGCCGAGCAGGCCTCGCTCGGGTTCTACTTCGGGCCGCTCGCCAACCTCGTGCGCACCAAGTACCGCCCTTCGGATTGCGAGCTGACGCAGGTGGGCGTCGACCTGCTGACCCGCGACGGGCTGCACATGATCGTGCAGGGCCACGTCAACAATCACACCGGCCAGACCCTCCGCGCCAAGTGCGGGCTGCTGCATCTCGAGGGCGACGTCACGCTCGACCGCGCGTCGCGGCGGCTCGAGGGGCTGGACGGGATCGGCGCCGGGGCAACCTTGATCTTTCCGTCCGGAGATGTGATCGGTCTGAGCCGGGACTACCCGATGGCCAAGCATTTCGCCCCGGGGCGCCCCGCGTAGATCCGGCTTCATCGATCCGAAGGAGGCTGCGCATGAGCGGCTCAAACTCACGTTTCACCCACGAGTCGCTGCAGGACGCGAAGACGATCAAGACGCTGCTCTCGTCGCTGTCCAAGGGCTTTTCCAAGGGCCGGATGACGCTGGGCGACGACGATGACGAGCTGGTGCTCGACACCGGCGGCCTGATGAACGTGCGGATCAAGGCGGAACGCGAGGACGGCCGCTGCGTCTTCAGCCTGCGGGTGTCCTGGGCCGATCCGGGCGAGACCGCCGCGCCCAAGGGACAGCCCCGCATCGAGGGCTGAGGCACTGCCGGCCGGCATGCGCGGACGCGGAACGGAGCCCTGCGCGCCTCGGGTCGGGGCGCGGAATGGGGCAGGGTGCTGCAATCTCTAAAATTGAAACTCCATTTACGTTTTCCTCCTCTTGTGGTAGATTTCCCCTATAGCGTGTACTCTTTTCATTCCTCGAGTCATTAGACCTGATTTTTGAACACTTCAGTCCTTCTTACGCTCCGGCCCCGGCCCGCGTATGAAATTGGAGTTCGCGAAATGGATTTCGAAGCCGTATGCCGGCACAGACTCTGCCGCCCCGTTTCAGGCGCGTTCCCAGTATCTTGCGACGCCGTCACACCTCCCTGCCGGTGCCCTGATGCCAGGCCGTCCGTCCCCCGGTGCGCGTGCCGCGAGGGAGGTGCGACATGGCAGATGTAATTCCACTTCGCATCGGCGGCCACGAGGTCGCCTTCCGCGAGAGCGCCACGCAGGTCGCCGTGGCCCCCGCGCCGGGCCGCGCGCGCAGCCTCGAGTCCACCCTGCAGAGCCTCGGCACCCGCAAGGCGACCGAGCGGCGCGGCCGTCTCGGCCGCTTCGAGATCGTCGACATGCGCATGCCCGAGGTCGAGGCCGCGGCCGAGATCTCGGCGCTTGGCCGGTCCCGCGACGTGCGCGAGAGCGTCTCGGTCTATCACACCTCGGATGACGAGGTGCCCTTCGTGCCGGAGGGGACGCTCTTCGTGCGCTTCGAGCCCGATGCGGATGCCGATGCCATCACCGACGTGATCCTGCGCTACGATCTCGAACTGGTCTCGGCCTCGGGCGGCTTCCACACCGTGCGGACCTTCGGCCGGGACGGGGTGCGGCTCGCAGCGGACTTGCAGGCCGAGCCCGCGGTCCTGCTGGCCGAGCCTGACCTGATCACGCCGCGCAACCTGCTCTCCTTCCTGCCGAACGACGCCATGCTCGCGCGGCAGTGGCATCTCGAGAACCGGGGCGAGATCGACGGCAACACGGCGGGGCTCAAGGCCGGAGCGGATGCCCGCGTGGTCGCAGCGTGGCGCCGGCTGGGGAGCCTCGGCTTTTCCGAGACGGTGATCGCGGTGATCGACGACGGGTTCGACCTCATGCACCCGGATCTTGCGGGCAAGTCGGTCGATTCCCGTGACTTCATCCGCGGCACCGCGGACGTCACGCCCGAGCCCGACCTCTTCGACCAGCGCGGCGGCGACTGGCATGGGACCGCCTGCGCAGGTGTCGCCATGGGCAAGTCTGGCGGCGGCGAGATCGTCGGCGCGGCGCCCAACGCGATGCTGATGCCGCTGCGGATGACCGAGCACCTCTCGCCGCTCAACGTGGCCGAGTGGTTCGACTACGCCACCGATCACGGCGCCTGGGTGGTGAGCTGCAGCTGGAACGCCGAGGCCGCGATCTATCCGCTTCCAGCGCGGGTGGCGCGGGCCATCCACCGCTGCGCGACCGAGGGGCGCGGCGGCAAGGGCGCCGTCGTGGTCTTCGCCGCGGGCAACTCGGGCAAGGACGTCAACGATCCGCCGCGCACGCAGAACGGTTTCGCCACCCATCCCGACGTGATCGCCGTCGCCGCCTGCACCAGCCTCGATCGCCGCGCGAGCTACTCCCAGACCGGGCGCGAGATCGCGATCTGCGCCCCCTCGGCCGGGCGGGGCGGGCTCGGGATCACCACCTCGGACGTGACCGGCACCTATATTGACGGCAGCGGGGTCGAGCGGCCGCGCGGCTACAAGCCGGGTGACTACTACGCCGAGTTTGAAGGCACCTCGAGCGCCTGCCCGCTGGTCGCCGGGATCTGCGGCCTCGTGCTTGGCGCCAACCCCGACC
>NZ_JAATOS010000180.1:0-7800 GCF_011806505.1 Salipiger sp. HF18
ATCAGCCCGAGTTCGACCACGATCAGCGCGAGGATGCCGAACCAGACCTGGAGGTCCTCGGTGCTCATGCCGTAGCCCGCGCCCTCGGCCCCCTGGTAGAGCCCGCCGTTGATCTCGAGCAGCATCGGCCAGAAGAACGGGATCACCAGCAGGATCATCGACAGGCTGTCCATCAGGCAGCCGAGCAGGATCAGCGCCACGAGGATCAGCACCATGACCATCATCGGCGCCATGCCGCTGTCGGCGATCCATGCCGCCGCCTGCTGCGGCAGGCCTATGCGGGACATGAAGATCTTCATCAGCTCGGCGCCGAGCAGGATCAGATAGATCATGCCGCTGGTGCGCGCCGTGGCCTTGAGTGCTGCGGCACTGGTCCGCAGGTCGAGCTTGCCCTTCAGCAGCCCGTAGAACCAGACGAGGAACACGCCCACCGCCGCTGCGGGCGTCGGGTTAAAGAAGCCCGCGTATATGCCGCCCAGCACGAGGCCGAAGATCACCATGACCGGCAGCAGGCCCAAGGTGGCCGAGACGAACTCGGCCCGGTCGGACGCGCCGCCCGGCGGGCCGGCCTCGGGGCGGACGGCGACGTAGATGGCAATGGTGACGATGAAAAGGATCACCGCGAGGATGCCCGGCAGCATGGCGGCGGCGAACATGGTGACGATGTTGGCCTCGACGATCACCGCGTAGACGATGAGCACCACCGAGGGCGGGATCAGGATGCCGAGCACGCCGCCCGCGGCCAGCGAGCCGGTGGCAAGCGCGCCCGAGTAGTTGTAGCGCTTGAGTTCGGGCAGGGCGACCTTGCCCATGGTCGAGGCGGTGGCAAGCGACGAGCCGCAGACCGCGCCGAAGCCCGCGCAACCGGCAATGGCGGCCATGGCGGTGCCGCCGCGCATCCAGCCGAGCCAAGCATTGGCGCCGCGGAACAGCGCCTGTGACAGGCCTGCCACGGTGGCGAGCTCTCCCATCAGGACGAACATCGGCACCACCGAGAGGTCATAGATCGAGAACTGCCCGTAGGCGAGGGTCTTGAGCTGCGACAGCAGCAGCGCGGGGCCGTTGAGCCAGGCGATGCCGATGCCGCCCACGAGGATCATGCCGTAGGCGATCGGGATGCGGATCGCGATCAGCACGACCAGCACGACGAGCGCGAGGATGCCGAGGGTGATGGGATCGCTCATGCGCGGGTCTCCCGCAGGGCCTCGAGGCAGGTGACGGCGGCAGCAGCGATGAGCAGCGCCAGCGAGATCAGGATCGGCACGAAGCCCCACCAGATCGGCACCTGCAGGATGGCGGTGGTGTAGTCGTATTCCTTCTGGTCGAGCATCCCCAGATACATGCGCCAGACGAGGATGGTGGCGAAGCCGAAGGCGATGAGCGCGGCCACCGCGCGCAGCACCGCCAGCACCGGTTTCGGCGCGCGGGCGGTGAAGATGTCGGCGGTCACGTTGGCATCGGTGAGCTGGCAATAGGGCAGGAAGGCAAAGACCGCGACGGCGACGCCGATCTCGGTCAGCTCGAAATCGCCGGGGAAGTGCTTCCAGAAGACGGCGCCCACCACCGAGACCACGTTGATCGCCACCACCGCCAGCAGCACGACCCCGCCCAGCAGCGCCCAGGCGGTGACGAGCCGTGCCACCGCAGCGGAGAGCCCGCTGCGGTGTGCCGTCTCGAAGGTGAACATCAGTTGCTCATCGCCGAGCTGTTCTCGTCGATCAGCTTGCGTGCCATCTCGACCATGGCGGCGCCGTCGACGCCCTTTGCGGTGACGTCCTCGATCCAGCGGTCGACCACCGGCTCGAGCGCCTCGGCAAAGGCCGCGGTCTCTTCCTCGGTGAGGGTCACGTGGGTGTTGCCCGCGTCGGTCGCCACCTTGATGCCGCGCTCGTCGATGTCGCGCCAGATCTTGCCGACCTCGGCCACCCAGTCACGCCCCGAGGCGTCGCGGAAGGCCTTCTGGATGTCCTCGGGCAGGCTGTCCCAGCGCGCCTTGTTCATCGACACCTGGAAGGTCGTCGTGCCGAACCGCACCTTGTCGTAGCCCTCGATCTGGTACTTGGTCTGGTCCTGGATCTTGAGCGCGGGGATGATCTCCCACGGGATCAGCGCGCCATCCACGACCTTCTTCGACAGCGCCTGCGGCAGGTCCGGCACCGGCATCGACACCGGCGAGGCGTCGAGCGCCTCGATTGCCCAGGCGCCGGTGCGGGTGGGGATGCGCAGCTTCATGCCCGCGACGTCGGCGGGGGTGTGGATCTCCTTGTCGACGGTGTGGAAGGCCTGGCCCGCGTGGACGTGCAGGAACATCGGCTCGACGCCCTTGTATTCGTCGGCGAGATACTCGTCATACATGTCGAACATCGCGAGGTTCGCCGCCGCCGGGTCGTTCTTGAAGACGAAGGGCAATTCGAAAACCTCGGTGCGGGGGAACAGGCCCGGCGTGTAGCCGTTCACCGTCCAGACGAGGTCCACCACCCCGTCACGCACCTGGTTGATGAGCTCGGGCGGGCGGCCGCCGAGGGTCATCGAGGGGTAGATCTCGATCTTCACCTTGCCGCCGGAATTCTCCTCCACCGCCTTGGCCCAGGGCTCGAGCATGTCGGTCTGGGCCGGGGCCTTGGCCCCCAGGAAATGGTGCAGCTTGAAGACGTGCTCCTGAGCCCAGGCGCCGCCGGCGGCAAGGGCGAGGGCGGCGGCAAGCGCCGCGGTCGTCAGTCGTTTCATGATGTGGTCTCCTCCCTTTCGTAATCCTCCGATCCGCACTCTGTCAGATCGGATAGTGCAGGTCACCATCCTGCGTGGTGATCCAGAGCAACTCGTTGAGCTCGGCGATCCCCCAGCGTCCGCCGGCGCTGACCGGGGCGACGCGGGATCATTCGGGAAAGGCCGTGGTGGCATCCACCGCGCGGATCGCGTCGGCCTTGCTGGCGGCGACAGCGCGGGTCGCGGTCTCGTCGGTCACCGGACGGGCGCGGCCCAACGTGGCCACGGGCGGCGGGGTGCAGGGCGTCACCTGGCTCGCGGATGGGGCACCTGCGTGACCGCTGGCAGGTGGCGGATTACGCCGAGGCGCTGGGGGTGACCCGGGACCGGCACGCGGGGGCGGTGTGCCGCGCCACCGGTCGCTCGCCGCAGGTCTGGCTGCACGAGGCGCTGCACCGTGAGGCGCGCGAACTGCTCGAGATTTCGGGGCTGCAGGTGGCACCGACGGCGTTCCGGCCCGGGGTCTCGGGCCCGGCCTGTTTCAGCCGCTTCTTCAAGCGCTTGGATGGCGTGCCGCCCAGCCGCTTCCGGCGCCGCGCAGCCAGCCCGCCACCTCCTGCGCAGCCTGGCCCTGAGCGCGGCTCAGGTCTCGGGGATGCCCTTGCCGAGGCCGAGCCGCTTCTGAGCGGCGATGCGGAAGGGCGCGTTGGGCCCGCCGAAGCCCTTGTAGCCCGGTCCGCGCTGGATGATCTCGAAGAACAGCCCGCCTGCGAAGGCGCGGGAATAGACCTGGAAAAACTCGGCTTCGCCCTCGCGGTCGTAGAGGATGTTGCCGGCCTTCAGCTTGTCCAGCAGCCCCTCGGGCATGTCGAAGCGGGCGGCGAGATCATCGTAGTAGTTGGCCGGGATCGGCAGCGGCGCAAAGCCCGCGGCCATGAGCGTCGTGACCGTCGCGAAGATGTCCTCGGTCGAGAGCGCGATGTGCTGCACCGAGGCGCCGAAGGTCGAGGCGAGGAAACGCCCGGCGAGCGTCCGGTGGGTCTCGGCGCCGTTGAGCGTGATCTTCAGCCGCCCGCCCGAGCTTTCGACCGCCTGGCTGCGCACCAGACCGTCCGGGTCGATCACGTCGACCATGGGTGTCTTCTCCATTCCGAAGAGCGTGGTGTAGAAGAGCGTCCAGCTCAGCATGTCCTCGTAGGACATGGTCTGCGCGATATGGTCCACATGGGTGATGCCCGCCTGAGCGGGGCGGGCGTCGCCGACCGGGGCGAATTCCACGTCCCATACGTCGCCCAGCCCCGAGTCCGCGTCGATGAAATGCAGCACTGATCCGCCCAGCCCGCGGATCGCGGGGATCGCCATCTCGCCCGGCCCCGTGGGCTGCGAGAAGGTGGGCGAGCCCAGCGCATTGGCGCGCAGCACCGTGTCCCGGGCCGAGCCTACCTGCAGGCCGATGTCGCAGACCGCGAGACCGCGGGTGTTCCAGACATGGGCGGCGTGGCCCTCCGTCTCGGAGTTGATCACCAGCCGCACGTCGCCCTGCTGCCAGAGCGAAACCTGCTTGTTGCGGTGCCGCGCGATGTTGGCGAAGCCCAGCGTCGACAGGAAGGCCGAAAGGCTCTCGACCTCGTCGCCCTGTGCGGTGAACTCGAGGAAGCTGATGTCCTGCGCCGCCACCCGCGGCGGGATCTGCGGCAGGTCGATGCTGGTCTCGGGCTCGGCCCGGCGGACGTCGTCCATCAGCGCCACCAGCGAGCGGTAACCGTCCTGCGCCGTGGCCTTGGCGTTGGATCCGCGGAACTGGTCGTTGAAAACCTCGAGGCTGATGGGCCCGGCGTAGCCCGCCGCCATCACCGCCTGCATGAAGCGGCGGATTTCGAGATCGCCCTCGCCGGGCATGTTGCGGAAGTGGCGGGACCAGTAGAGCAAGTCCATCTCGATGGCGGGCGCATCGGCGAGCTGCACGAAGAAGATCTTGTCGCCGGGAATGGCACGGATCGACTCCGGGTCGATCCTGCGGCCGAGCGTATGGAAGCTGTCGAGGATCAGCCCGACGCTTCCATGATCGGCGCGGCGCACGATCTCCCACGCGTCGCGGTGGTCGTTGATGTGGCGGCCCCAGGCCAGCGCCTCGTAACCGATGCGCAGGCCGCGGGCGCCGGCGATCTCGCCAAGCTCGGCCAGGTCGTCGGCGGCGCGCTGGATGCCGCCAAGCGCGCGCGGATGCACCGACGAGCAAATCAGGATGAGGTCGGTGCCCAGCTCCTGCATCACGTCGAACTTGCGCTTCGCCCGGTCGAAGGCCTTGGAACGCAGCGGCTCGGGCAGGCATTCGAAGTCGCGGAAGGGCTGGAACAGGGTGATGTTGAGCCCGTGGTCGCGGATCATTCGCCCGACCTCGCGCGCGCCGCCATCATGGGCGATGAAATCCTGCTCGAAGATCTCGACCCCGTCGAACCCGGCGGCGGCAATGGCTTCGAGCTTTTCGGGCAGGGCGCCAGAGATCGAGACGGTGGCGATCGAGGTCTTCATGGGCGGAGCTTCCGGATTGGGGATGGACTTGCAGAGGCGGGGCGCCCGCGCAGGGGCGCCCCGTAGAGGTTCAGTAGCCAAGGACCCGCGGCAGCCAGATCACCGTCTGGGGCACGAAGGTCAGGATGATCAGGACCAGCACCTCGACGAGGAAGAACGGCATGATCGAGCGGATGAGCCGGGCCATGCCGACCTGCGCGACCCCCTCGGCCACGAAGAGGCAGAGGCCGAGGGGCGGGGTGATGAGGCCAATCATCAGGTTGAAGATCACGAGGATGCCGAAATGCGTCGGGTCCACCCCCATGCTCACCGCGATCGGGTGCAGGATGGGCACCAGCACCAGCATCGCCGCGATGCCCTCGAGGAAGAGCCCGACGAAGAGGAACAGCAGGATGGTGGCGAGCAAGAAGGCGGTCTTGCTGTCGACATTGGCCAGCACCCAGTCGGTGAGCATGTTGGGGATGCGGTTGTAGGTCAACAGCCAGTTCGCCGCCGCCACTGCCGCGATGATGATCAGGATCACCGCGCTGTCGCGCATGGCGCTGGCGAAGAGGCCGGGCAGGGCGGTGAGCCTGATCTTGCGGTAGACGAAGAGCCCGAGGATCAGCGCATAGGCCACGGCGAAGCTCGCCGCCTCGGTGGGGGTGACGATGCCGAGCAGGATCGAGCCCACCACAAGCACCGGCATCAGAAGCGGCAGGATGCCCTGCAGCAGCGCCTCGGTGCTGGACGGCCCATCAAGGTCGGCGCTCTGGTCGCCGTGGTCGACCTTGACCGTCAGCATGACATAGGCCGAGAGGAAGACCGCGAGCAGGATGCCGGGGACGACGCCCGCGAGGAACAGCGCAGGCACCGAAACGCCGGACACAATGAGCGCATAGATGATGACCGGGATCGACGGCGGGATGATCGGGCCGATCACCGACGAGGCGGCGGTCAGCGCGGCGGCGAAGCTGCGGTCGTAGCCGTGCTTTTCCATCTCGGGGATGAACACCCGGCCGATGGCCGAGGTGTCGGCGACCGCCGAGCCCGAGAGGCCCGCGAAGATCACCGAGGCCCAGATGTTCACCAGCGCGAGCCCCGCGCGCATCCGGCCCACCAGCACGTTGGCGAAGGCGATGATGCGGCCGGTGATGCCGCTCTCGTTCATCAGCTCGCCCGCCAGTACGAAGAGCGGGATGGCCAGCAGCGGAAACGAGTTCAGCCCCTTGAAGATCTCGGTGGGCACGATGCGCAGCGTGTAGGGCGCCTCGCCCGTGGCCATGAAGTAGAGCAGCGCCGCGACGATGGCGATTGCGAGGGGAACGCCCGCCAGAAGACCGCCGATGAGGATGACGTAGACCATGGATCAGATCTCCTGCCGGGAGGACAGGGAGGACAGCCGCTGGACGAGGCGCAGGGCGGCGGCCACGGCCAGGATCGCCCCGCCGAAGGCCACGGCGTATTGCCAGGGGCCGACCTTTCCGAGCCACACCAGCCAGTCGAGGCCGGTGCTCGCGGCGAGCCCGTCGGCGGTGGCCTTGAGCCCCGAGCTGTCGACGTTGCCGCGGCGGGTGGCGAAGACGTGGCCCGCGTAGGCCAGCGCCGCGCCGGCCGCGATGGTGACCACGTCGGCAAGGCCGAAGAGCGCGTTGCGGACCCGCTCGGGCAGCATGTCGGGAATTACGGTGAAGCGGATGTGCTGGTCGTTGAGATAGGCCAGCGCCAGACCGAACATGACGCCGTAGATCGTCAGGTAGATCGGCAGCTCCTCACCCCATGCAACCGAGCGCCCGACCGTGTAGCGGCGCAGCGAGTTGACGAAGATGATGAGAAAGACAAGCGCCATGCTGAGGCCGGCTCCGAAGCCGAATACCCACTTGGCGGCACGGTTGATGCGATCCATCTGGACTCCTCCGCATTCTGAAGGCCGGGCCACGCGACGGGTGGCCCGGCCCGGCACTGCTCCGCGCTTACTGCGTGGCGTCGGTCACCGCCGCCTGCAGGCGGTCGATCCACTCGGCGTCATCCCCAAGCTCGCCGCGCAGATATTCGACCACCGCGGGCTGTGCCTTTTCGGCGAAGGCCGCGATCTCTTCGGAGGTCGGGGAATAGACCTCCATTCCCTCGGCCTGGACCTTGCCCACGCCCTCGGCGGTGTTCCACTGCTGGATCGCGCGGCCCATGGTGCCGGCGACGCGGGCGGCCTTGGCGACCACCTCCTGCTGGGCGGGCTCGAGCATGTCGTAGAACTCGTCCGAGATCAGGATGAAGTCGGCGGCATAGACGTGCCCGTCGAGGGTCATGTATTTCTGCAGCTTGTGCAGGCCGTTGTTGTAGATCACGCCGACCGGGTTCTCCTGCCCGTCGACCACGCCGGTGGAAAGCGCGTTCGGCAGCTCGGTCCACGCGATCGGGGTCGGCTCGCCGCCGAGGCCCTTGACCATCTCGACATAGAGCGGAATGGGCTGCACCCGGAACTTCAGGCCCGCCATGTCCTCGGGCTTGGTGATCGGGCGGGTGTTGTTGGTGAAGTTGCGGAAACCGGTCTCGCCGTAGGCCAGCGTGCGCAAGCCGGTCTGC
>NZ_JAATOS010000017.1:0-31991 GCF_011806505.1 Salipiger sp. HF18
GGTGCTGCGCGCGGGCGGCCTCTGCCTGCTTTATCCGGGCCTCAAGACCGACCTCGCAGGCCTTGCCGCCCTGGCGCTGGTGATGGGCACTGCCTTCCTCTCGAAATCCGCCATGCGCCCCGCCGTGGCCACCGCGAAGGACAGCGAATGACCGACCACACGATCCCCCTGCCCGACGGCGGCACCCTCCACGCCCGCATCGAAGGACCGGACGGCGCGCCCTGGGTGGTGTTCTCGAATTCGGTGATGACCGACCTCACGGTCTGGGACGCGCAGGCCGCGGCCCTGTGCGGGGAGTACCGGGTGCTGCGCTACGACCAGCGCGGCCACGGCCGGTCGAGCGTGTTCGAAGGCGCGATGGACTTCGACGGCTACGGCGCCGACCTGCTGGCGCTGCTCTTGGCCTGCGGTGTCCGCGACTGCGTCTTCGTCGGCCTGTCGATGGGCGCGCCCACCGGGCTTGCCGCCTTCGCGGCGCGGCCGGATCTCTTCGCGGGCTTCGTCGTCGCCGATGGCGTGTCGAAAAGCGCCCCGGGCCGCGAGGCCTTTTGGGCCGAGCGCCGCGACACCGCCCGCGCCGAGGGCATGGACCGCATCGCCCGTGAGACCGCCGCGCGCTGGATGCCCGGCGTCGCCCCGGAGGACCCGCGCTTCACGGCACTGGTCGCGATGATCGCCGCCACCCCGGTCGAGGGCTTCGCCGCCGCGACCCACGCGCTGCAGAGCTACGACCACAGCGCCGCCCTCGCGGGCCTCACCGCGCCCTTCCTCGGCATCGCCGGCGAGAAGGACGGCGCCATGCCCGAGGCCATCCGCAAGCAGTTCGGCAGCCTGCCGCGCGCCAGCTTCGCCGAGATCTCCGGCGCCGGCCACGTGCCCAACTTCCAGAACCCCGACGCCTTCACGACCGCGCTGCGGACGTTCCTCGACGTCCACGCGCCCGCCAAGACCAAGGAGACCCGCTGATGTCCGGTCCACTCTCGCATGTCCGTGTCCTCGACCTGAGCCGCATCATGGCCGGGCCGTGGTGCGGCCAGATCCTCGCCGACCTCGGTGCCGACGTGATCAAGGTCGAGCGGCTCGGCGCCGGGGACGACACCCGCCGCTGGGGTCCGCCGTTCCTCAGGGATCGCGACGGCAACACCACCAAAGAGGCGGGCTACTACCTCTCGGTGAACCGCGGCAAGCGCTCGGTCGAGCTCGACCTCAAGAGCGAGGAAGGCCGCGCCGCGGTGCGCGCGCTCGCCGCCGAAAGCGACATCCTGCTCGAGAACTTCAAGACCGGCACGCTCGACCGCATGGGGCTGGGCTACGACGATCTCGCCAAGGTCAATCCGCGGCTGATCTACTGCTCGGTGACCGGCTTCGGGCTCACCGGGCCGCAGGCGGGCGATGCCGCCTATGACTTCATGATCCAGGGCATGGGCGGGCTGATGAGCGTCACCGGCGGCCCCGACGGCGAACCGGGCGGCGGTCCGCAGAAGGTGGGCGTGCCGATCATCGACATCATGACCGGCATGTATACCGCCATCGGCGCGCTGGCGGCGCTGGCCAACCGCGATCAGACCGGCAAGGGCGACCACATCGACCTCGCCATGCTCGACGTCTCGGTCGCCATGCTCGCCAACCAGGCGATGAACTACCTCGTCTCGGGCCAGAAGCCGGTGCGGCGCGGCAACCGCCACCCCAACATCCAACCGCAGAACGTCTATCCGGTGGCCGACGGCTACATCGTGCTCGCCGTGGGCAACGACGGCCAGTTCCGGAAATTCTGCGAGGTCATCGGCCGGCCCGCGCTGGCTGATGATCCCGCCTACGCCACCAACGCCGCGCGTGTCGAGAACCTCGACGCGCTCGAGGCGCTGCTGATCGAGGCGCTGGCGGCGCGCACCATCACCGAATGGTGCGAGGCCTTCGCCGCCGCGGGCGTGCCATCGGGGCCGATCAACACGGTGGACCGGGTGTTCGAGGAGCCGCAGGTGCAGCACCGCCGCATGCTGCGCGACATCCCGCATCCGCTTTCGGGCACGGTCAAGCAGGTCGTCAGCCCGCTCAACTTCCGCAACGCGCCGCTCTCCTTCGACAAGGCGCCGCCGTTGCTGGGACAACACACGCAAGAGGTGCTCGAGGCACTCGGACTGGGAGAGGTGCAGGCATGAAGAACGGAGTCGACACCAAGGCGGCGCCGGGGCGGATCAGTTTCCCCGCGCCCGAAACGATGAACTCGGCGCAGCGCGAGGTCTACGAGCAGATCGTCTCGGGTCCGCGGCGGACGCTGGTCGGCCCGCTGCGCGCGGCGCTGCACAACCCGACGCTGGCGGACCGCTGGCAGCGGCTCGGGCAGGTGCTGCGCTTCGAGACCTCGCTGCCGACGCGGCTCTCGGAGCTGGCGATCCTCGTCACCGCACGGCGCTGGAACAGCCGGCTGGAATGGGCGATCCACGCGGGCGACGCCGACCGCGCCGGGCTTGACCCTTCGGTGGCCGAGGCGATCCGGGTCTGCGAGCCGCCGGACTTCGGCGACGACGCCGAGGGCCGCGAGATCTACGAGTTCGCGCGTCAGATCGTGCAGACCGGCGACGTCGATCCCGACAGCTACGCCGCCATCGTCGCCCGCTGGGGCGAGGTCGGTGCGGTCGAGCTGACCGCCGTGATCGGCTACTACACGCTGGTGGCGATGACCCTGAACGTGCACCGCATCCCGCTGCCCGAGGGCGTTTCGTGCTCGCTCCCCGGCGAGCACGGCGTGCTGGCCGAGATGCCCGGAGCGGTGGCGGCCAATGTCTGACAGCCGCCTCGAAGGATCCGCCACGACGATGTTCTACGACCCCCGCACCGAACACCACGGCCTGCCCCACAACCCGTGGATGGCGCTGATCGTACCCCGGCCCATCGGCTGGATCTCGACCGTCTCGGCCGAGGGCACGCCGAACCTCGCGCCCTACAGCGCCTTCAACACCGTGGCCGCGAACCCGCCGCACGTGATGTTCTCGAGCGACAGCGCCAAGGACAGCATCACCAACGCCGAGACGACGGGCCATTTCTGCGTCAACATCGCCACGTGGGAGCTGCGCGAGGCGATGAACCTCAGCTCGGCGCCCTACGCCCCCGATGTCGACGAGTTCGCCGCCGTGGGCCTGACCGCCGAACCCTGCCGCAACATCCCCGGCGTGCGCGTCGCCGAAGCGCCGGTGTCGATCGAATGCCGGGTGGCGCAGATCGTGGGGCTTGCGCCCGCGACCGGGGCCTCCTGCACCAACCGCATCGTCTTCGGCGAGGTCATGGGCATCCACATCGACCAGCGGGTGCTGCGGGACGGCAAGGTCGACCTCGCGCTGCTGCAGCCGCTCGCGCGGCTGGGATACCGCGACTACACCGTGGTGCGCGAGTCCTTCGAGATGCTGCGCCCCGTGCTCGACCAGAACTGACAGACGACACGACAGGCAGGAGACCCGCCGATGAGCAGCTTTGAGACCCTCACCCTCGACGTCGCCGATTTCGTCGCGACCGTCACCATCGACCGCGCCCCGGTGAATGCCCAGAACAACCGCTTCCGCGAGGAGCTGACCGAGGTCATCGACGCGCTCGGCGACCGGACCGACGTGCGTGTCATCGTGCTGACCGGCGCCGGCAAGGCGTTCTCGGCCGGGGCCGACCTCTCCGAGCGCCCGACCCAGGATCCGGGGCATTACACCGCCCACAACCGCCGCGTCCGGGCGAGCTTCGACTGCCTGCTCGAATGTCCGAAGCCGATCATCGCGGCGGTCAACGGCGCCGCCATCGGCGCGGGCTGCGTCACGGCGCTGTGCTGTGACATCCTCGTGCTGTCGGAAAAGGGCTTCCTGCAGATGACCGAGGTGATGGTCGGGCTCGCCGGCGGCGTCGCGCATGTGCGCCGCCACTTCGGCGAGAGCGACGCGCGGATGATGATCTACACCGCCCGCCGGGTCTATGGCCCGGACCTGCTGCGCATGAACGTGGCCAGCGCCTGCGTCGCCCCCGAAGAGCTGCTCGCCACCGCGCGGGGGATCGCGGCGGACATCGCCAGGGCCAGCCCCTCGGCGGTGCGCGCGGCGAAGAGGTCGTTCCAGATGACCGAGGGCGTGTCGGTCTACGAGGGCTACCGGTTCGAGCAGGGCCAGACCAAGGCGCTGTCGACCTCCGAGGACACCGCCGAGGCCATGGCCGCCTTCCGCGAGAAGCGCGCGCCGGTGTTCCGCAGCTGAGCCTTCACCGCCGTCCGGGGCGGCGGGCGGCGGGTGGGGCGCCCGTAACAGGGTTCAGCGCAGCTTGACCTCGATCTTCATCATGTCGCCGCGGTAGATGCCGTTGGCGAGCATGATGATGTCGCCATTCTGGTTCGCCACCACCCGCTGCACCCGCGCGATCGGGTCGCCGATCGAGATGTTGAGCTGCGAGGCGGTCTCGAGATCGGCCGAGCCGATGGTCACGATCTGGTTGGCGTTGGCCACGGTCTGGCCGGGAATGTCCGCCACCAGCCGCATTGCGGTCACCCGGGTGTAGTTCTCTTCGGGGATGTGCTCGCAGATCCGCTCGTCGACGTAGACGTCGGCCAGCAGGAAGGCCTGCCCGTCGCGGCTGTGCTTGCGGCGCAGGTGCCGGTAGGACGGCGCGGGGTTGCCGAGCTCGCCCTCGTGGCGGGGCAGCAGGACTCCGGTCTCGTCGCCGAGGATCTCGATGGTGGCATTGTCCCGCGCGATCAGCAGGCCGGTCCAGTCGGTCTTGACCTCGCACCACAGATCCCGCTTCGGGCGCTCGATCACGAAGGTGCCCTTGGCCCGGAAACGCTCGATCAGCCCTTCCTTCTCGAGGATATCGAGCGACTGGCGGATGGTCATGGTGGCCACGCCGCACTGGTCGGCCAGCTCCTTCACGGTGGGGATCTTGCTGCCCACGTCCCACTCGCCGCTCTCGATGCGCTGGCGGAACAGGCTCGCAAGCTGGATGTAGCGCGACACGTTGCTCTTCTGCAGAGCCTTGACTGTCGCGTTGTCGGGTCTCGTCGCGGCCATGATGTGTCCTCGCTGGATTGCTCCCTCAAGGATAAGGCCGGCGCGGGCACCCTTCAATCATAAAAGCTAGGTTTTAGACCAATGATATCGCGGCGGGTCGGGGCCCCTGCCCTCCCCGCCGCGCAGCCGTCAGAACCAGAGCTGGCCCGCGGTGACATCGCCGGCGCCGCCGTCGTCATCCATCACCAGGGTCGCGGCGACCGAGGGCCGCGTGGCCTGCGCGGCCTCCCACGCGGCGAGCTGCGGCGCCCGCGCCCGCCAGCCGCAGTCGGGCCAGCGGAAATCGAGCTGCCCGAGCGCGCAGAGCACCGCCACGTGGCCAAGGCCGAAGGGCGTCTCCGCCAGCGCAGTGGCCTCGGCTTCCAGCAGGTCGAGCGAGGCGCGGACCTTGCTGCGCCAGCCGTCGGTGACCGCCTCCCAGGCGCCCGCCGGGCGGGTGAGCTCGGTGCGCCAGACCAGCAGGATGTCGGTGAGCCCGTCCCCCAGCGCCTGCCAGCGTAGCTGCGCCATGCGCGGCCCCGGCTCGGAGGGCAGCAGACCGGCGCCTGCGCGCAGATCGAGGTATTCGCAGATCACCCGGCTGTCGAAAAGCGCGAACCCCTCCCCGGTGACCAGCGTCGGGATCTTGCCGAGCGGATTGTCGGCCATCACCGCCGGGTTCGGCGTCATGTGCACGGCCACCACCGAGCGCACGCAATCCACCTGCCCCAGCAGGCCGGTCTCGTGCAGGACGATCATCACCTTGCGCACGAAGGGTGAGCGCGGCGACCAGTGCAGCTTCATCCTTTCCTCCCCCATCGGTCAGCCCTCCCGTCCGGTGTCGAGCCCGGCCAGCACCTCGGCCACCGGCCCGGCGCGGAACCCGTGGCCTACCGCCGCGGCCAGCGCCTCGAGCTCCGCCTCCAGCCCGGCGCGGCCCTCGGTCGCCGCCCAATAGAGCGGTCCGCCGCGCCAGCGCGGAAAGCCGTAGCCATTGGTCAACGCCACGTCCACGTCCGAGGCCCGCTGCGCGATGCCCTCCTCGAGCAGGCAGGCCGCCTCGTTGACGATGGCAGCGAGCAGCTGGCGCTGGATGGTCCCGGCGTCGAAGCTTTGCGGGCTCACCCCGGCCTCGGCCCGGGCGGCGTCGATCAGTGCCGCGACCTCGGGATCGGGCTCGGCGGCGCCGGAGCCGTAGGCATACCAGCCCTTGCCGGTCTTGCGCCCGAGCCGCCCGGCCTCGCAGAGCCGGTCGGGGATGGTGACGTAGCGCGCCTGCGGATCGCGGCTCGCCGCCTGCCGCTTGCGCATCGCCCAGGCGATGTCGAGCCCGGACATGTCCGAGACCGCGAAGGGCCCCATGGCAAAGCCGAAGCCCGTGGCCGCCGCGTCGACCTCTTCCGGCGCAGCCCCGTCGAGCACCAGAAGCTCGGCCCGGCGCCGATAGGCGGCGTAAATCCGGTTGCCGATGAAGCCCTCGCCCACGCGCGCCACCACCGGCTGCTTGCCGAGCTTGCCCGCAAGCTTGAGCCCGCTCGCCAGCACCGCGTCCGACGTGCGCGCCGCGCGCACCACCTCGAGCAGCTTCATCACATCGGCGGGGCTGAAGAAATGAAGGCCCAGCACGCGCTCGGGATGGGAGAGCCCCTGCACCATCTCGTCGATGTCGAGATAGGAGGTGTTGGTGGCGATGATCGCCTCGGCCGGCAGCGCCGCCTCGAGCCGGGCGAGCACGTCCTGCTTCACCGACATCTCCTCGAAGACCGCCTCGATCACCAGATCGCAGCCCGAAAGCGCTCCGTAGTCGACCGCGCCCGAGAGTGCGGCGCGGCGCTGTTCGACGCCGGAGGCCGACAGCCGGCCCCTGGCGACCTGCGCCCCGAGGCTGGCCTCGATGGCAGAGAGCGCCGTTGCCAGCGCCGCCTCGTCGCGTTCGATCAGCACCACCGACAGACCCGCC
The DNA here is from genome assembly GCF_011806505.1 of Salipiger sp. HF18. Taxonomy (NCBI): domain Bacteria; kingdom Pseudomonadati; phylum Pseudomonadota; class Alphaproteobacteria; order Rhodobacterales; family Roseobacteraceae; genus Salipiger; species Salipiger sp. HF18. The sequence continues at coordinate 6,973 of NZ_JAATOS010000017.1, forward strand.
GCGAGCAGCGCGCGGACGATGCCCTGCCCCATGGTGCCACCGCCGATCACGCCCGCGGCCGAAACCCGGAGCGCCGCTGTCATGTCGAGCCCGCCGACCGAGCCCGCCTTGCGCTCGGCGAAGAAGAGGTAGCGCAGCGCGAAGGCGTCGTCGCTCAGCCGCAGGCGCTGGAACACCGCGCGCTCGTCGGCGAGCATGGTCCCGGCGTCTCCGTCCGAGGCCCGCACCAGCCGGATCGCCTCGGTGATGTTGGGCCGGCCCTTGCCGCGCTTCAGCACGGTGCGGGCGGCGGCGTCGATCGCGGCCTCGTCCTCGGGCGGCGGCGGCAGCGCGCGGGCGAGCCGCTTGGGCCTCGGCCCCTCGCGCAGGAAGGTGAGCGCGGCCGCCAGCAGGTCGCCCTCGGCCAGCCCGTCCACCAGCCCGAGCGTCAGCGCTTCGGTGGCGGGGATGCGGGCGGCGCGGCAGATCAGGTCGATGGCGCTTGCACGACCGGTGAGTCGCGGCATCCGCTGGGTGCCCCCGGCGCCCGGGATGAAGCCGAGCGAGACCTCGGGCAGGCCCAGCCGGGCGTCGGGCGCGGCGATGCGGTAGTCGCAGCCCAGCGACAGCTCGAGCCCGCCGCCAAGCGCCACCCCGTGCAGCGCCGCGACCACCGGGAAGGGCGCGTCCTCGATGGCGGCTATGACGTCGGGCAGCTCGGGCCACGCCAGGGGCTTGCCGAACTCGCGCAGGTCCGAGCCCGCGACGAAACAGCGCCCGGCGCCCATCAGCACGGCGCCCGCGGCCCCCGCCTCGCAGGCGGCGGCGATGCCGTCGGTGATGCCGCGGCGCACTGCGTGCGAGCCCGCATTGACCGGCGGGTTGTCGATGGTCAGCACCGCGATATCGCCCTGCATGGCGAAGCCGACCGTGCCCGGGGACGCCTCGGGCGTGTCCTGTGTCACATGGGTGTTCATGGCTGGCGACCTTTCGTCAGTCTTGGTTTCGTTCGCGCCCGGAGCCGTCGCGCAGGGCATGGATCCAGGGCAGCATCAGCGCCGCCACCTCGGCGGGCTTCTCGTCGGGAAGCGCGTGGCTCGCCCCGTCGACGGTGGCAAGCGTCACGCGGGGCGCGAATTCGCGCAGGTAGAAATCGCGGGCCTCGGTGGGCCGGAACGGGTCCTGAAGCCCCACCACGTCGAGCACCGGCGCCCGGCCCGAGGGCCACCAGCTGTCGCGCTCGGTGCGGGCGCGGGCGGCCCGCTGCGCCCCCACGAGCGCGCCGTTCCAGCCCTGCAGCCAGGGGCGCGGGTCGTGGCCCTCGGCGAAGAAGCCGTGCCGCAGCGCGGCGAGACGGTCGTCCTCGGGGGCGTCGGGGTCCATGGCGACCTCGATGGCGCGCGACAGCTCCGCCGGCCACTTGCCCCCGCCCGCCGCCAGCAGCACCAGCCCGTCGATCAGCTCGGGGCGGTTCTGGGCCACGGTGCGGGCGATCCAGCAGCCATAGGCGTGGCCCACGACGACGGCGCCGCCAGCGCCTTTCTCGGCGGCAAGCGCCGCGGCGGCGTCCCCGGCGAGGTCGTGGAAGTCGATACCCTCGAGCGGGCCAATGCTGTCGCCCATGCCGCGCGGCCAGGGCAGCACCACGCGCAACCCGCCCGTCGCCAGCGCCTCGGCGAGGTGCCGGAAATCGTCGGGCCCGCGCCCGGTCGAGGCGATCAGGCAGAGCGTGGGCGCGGCCTCGCCCGAGGGTCCCAGCACCCGGTAGGCGATGTTGGCAGCACCGTTCTGCACCGTGCGGATCGTCTCTGTCATCGTGGTGGTCATGTCCGTCTCCTCACCGGCGGGTCGTCGCCCGCCCGGTCACTTCAGTTTCACCCGCAGCCGCGCCGCGTCGCCCCGGTAGATGCCGTCGGTCACGAGGAACCGCAGCCCGTCGCTGTCCACCGCCACCCGGACCACCCGCGCCATCGGCTCGCCGAGCCGCACCGACAGCTCCTGCGAGACCGTCAGATCGGCACCGATGACGGTGAGCTCCTGCTGGGCGTCGGCAACCTGCCGCCCCGGCAGTTCCGAGGCGATGCGCATGGCGGTCATCTGCGCCAGCGCGTCCGGCGGCAGCGCCGCGTAGGCGCGCTCGTCGATGTAGAGATCCGAGACCATGAAGGCCTCGCCGTCGCGCCAGTTGCGGCGTCGGATGCGGCGGTAGGACTGCGCGGCCCGGCCCGGCCACTCGCCCTGCTCGGTCACGGCGGGGGGCGGCGAGGCCACGTCCCCGAGCACCTCGATATGCGAGGTATAGCGGGCCAGCAGCAGCCCCGACCAGTCGGTGCGCACGGCACACCACGTGTCGCGCGGAGGGCGCTCGCGCACGAAGGTGCCCTTGGCGCGGAAGCGGTCGATGAGCCCCTCCTCGGCCAGCAGGTCGAGCGCCCGGCGCACGGTCACCGTGGCCACCCCGCAGTCCTCGGAAAGCTCGGTGATCGTCGGGATCTGCCCGCCCACCGGCCAGTCGCCGCTCTCGATGCGGCGGCGGAAGAGTCCGGCGAGCTGGAGGTAACGCGACACAGCGCTCTTGCGCAGCGCCGCGGCGGTGGCGGTCGGGCTGGCGGGGCTGGCGATGGTCATGTCATCACGCGCAGCGGCGCACCGTCGAGCCAGCCGCCGATATCCTCGACCGCGTCACGGTAGTAGACGCGGTAGTTCTCTTCGGTGACATAGCCCATGTGCGGGGTCGCCTGCACGTTGTCCAGACGCCGGAAGGGATGGTCCAATGGCAGCGGCTCGGTGTCGAAGACGTCGAGCACGGCGCCCCCGATGCGCCCTGCCTCGAGCAGCGAGATCAGCGCCGCCTCGTCGGCGAGCGGCCCGCGCGCGGTGTTCACGAACAGCGCGTCGGGCTTCATCCGCCCCAGCAGCTCTGCCGAGATGATGCCCCGGCTGCCGGGCACCAGCGCCAGCTGCACCGTGATCACGTCGCTGGTGGCAAAGAGCTCGGGCAGGTCGAGCGGCAGGACGTCGAGCTCGGAGGCGCGGTTGTCGAGGTCGGTGCGGGTCCAGCCGGCGACCTCCATCCCGAAGGCCTGCCCGAAGCGCGCCATGCGGCGGCCGAGCTTGCCGAGCCCCACGACGCCGAGCCGCCGGCCCTGAAGCGAGCGCCCGAGGCCGTTCTGCCAGGGTCCCCCGGCGCGGAAATTGGCGACCTCCTGCGGCAGGCGCCGCATGAACGCGAGGATCCCGGCCCAGGCCAGCTCTGCCGCCGGGTTGCCGGCCGAGCCGGTACCGCAGACGGTGATGCCGAGCGCCCGCGCGGCCTCGAGGTCGATGCTGCGGTTGCGGGCGCCGGTGGTGATCAGCAGCCGCAGGTTCGGCAGGCGCTTCAGCAGGCTTTCGGGAAAGGGCGTACGCTCGCGCATGGCGACGATCACCGTGCAATCGGCCAGCGCCGCGGCCACCGCATCCTCATCTCCGAGGTGCTCGGCATAACGGCGCAGGGTCACGCGGCCGTCGAGGCCGCTCCAGTCGGCGCAGGCGAAGGCCGCGTCCTGGTAATCGTCGAGAATGGCGCAGATGGGCAGGTCGGTCATGTCCGGAGCAATCCTTTGATCAGTGAACGGAAGACGGCAGAGCACCCCGACGCGGGGCGCTCCGCTCTCTGATCTTATTGCGAGAGACCCTGCGATTCCGCGAGTGCCTTCCACATGTCGAGCTCGGAATCGACCTGCTCCGCAAAGCCCTCGGGCGTGGTGCCGTTCAGCGTCCAGTCGAGCGGCGTGACCTTGGCGATGAACTCCTCGTTCCTGAGCGCCGCGTTGACGTCGGCGTTGAGCTTCTCGACGATCGCCGGATCGGTGCCCGCGGGCACGAACATGCCGACCCACTGCTTGATCTCGAGATCCGGATAGCCCAGCTCGGCGGTCGAGGGCACGTCGGGCTGCGCGTCGATGCGCGCGCTGCCGAGCACGGCCAGCGCCTTGATCTTGCCGCTGGTGAGGTTCTCGCCCGCCGAGCTGACCGACGATCCGTAGATGTCGGTCTCGCCCGAGAGGATCGAGACCACGGCGGGGCCGCCGCCCTTGAAATGCACCACGTCGACGTCGGCGCCGCTGTCGGCGATGAACTTCTCGATGGCGAAATGCGTGGTGGTCCCGAGCCCCGCGGTGGCGGCGAACTTGGGGGTCTCCTTGCTGGCGGCCACAAACTCGTCGAGCGTGTCGAAGTCCGAAGTCGCGTTGGTCACGAGGATGTAGGAGACGTGGCCGACGTTGGCGACCGGGATCAGGTCCTCGCGCGGGTCGAAGGGCAGGTCGGGCTGGATCGCGGGCGCCGTGACATAGGCCGAGGTGGTGACCAGCAGCGTCTGCCCGTCGGGCCTGGCCTGCGCCACCTGCGCGGTGCCCACCATCGAGCCGCCGCCCGGGCGGTTGTCTATCAGCACCGGCTGGCCCCAGGCCTTCTCGAGATAGGGCGCGAGATGGCGCATGAACACGTCGGTATTGCCTGACGGCGAGTAGGGCACCACGACGGTGACGGGCCCGGCGGGGTAGTCGGCCGCAAAGAGCGGCTGGGCCAGTCCCAGCGCCATGGCGGCAGCGGGCAGCAGGGGCTTCATCTGTTTCCTCCTCGGCTGGGGTTGGGTCAGCCCTCGCGGGCCTCGTGGGTCGTGGCGCCGTCTCCCGCGGCGCGCGCGGCCCGTCGTCTGCGGATGATCTCGGCGCTCCAGACGCTCCAGATCAGGATCATCCCCGTCAGCGCCATGATGACCGCGCTGATGGGGCGTTCGAAGAAGGTCAGGAAATCCCCCCGCGACAGCACCATGGCGCGACGGAAATGCTCTTCCATGAGCGGGCCCAGCACGAAGCCCAGCAGCAGCGGCGCACCGGGGAAGCCGAAAATCCGCATCGCGTATCCCAGCGCCCCGAAGACCAGCGCCATCCAGACGTTCAGCACCGTGAAGCCCGAGGTGTAGGCGCCAATGCAGATCAACATGAGCACCGCCGGATAGAGGATGTGGTAGGGGATGGTGAGCATCCGCACCCAGACCCCGATCAGCGGGATGTTGAGCAGCAGCAGGATCAGGTTGCCGACCCAGAAGCTCATGATCAGGCCCCAGAAGAGCTCGGGCTGGGACGAGATCAGATTCGGCCCCGGGGCCACGCCGTGGATCATCAGCACCCCCAGCATCAGCGCCATGGTGGCACTGCCGGGCACGCCCAGCGACAGGGTGGGGATGAAGGCGGTCTGGTCGGCGGCGTTGTTGGCGGATTCCGGCCCCATGATGCCCTCGATGGCGCCGTTGCCGAAGCGCTCGGGGGTGCGCGAGACGCGCTTCTCGATGGCATAGGACAGGAAGGCGGCGATCGACGGACCGGTGCCCGGCAGGGTGCCGAAGAACGACCCGATGGAGGCGCCGCGCAGCATCGGGAACCACGACCGGCGCATCTCGTCCCGCGACGGCTTGATGGCCCTGAGCCTGAGCGTCTCGGGGTCGATGTCGGCGGTGCGCACCCGGCGCACCGACATGATGATCTCGGCCACCCCGAAGACCCCCATGGCCAGCGCGATCAGGCTCACGCCCTCGAGCAGGCCCATGACGCCGAAGCTGAAGCGCACCGTGGCGCTCTGGCTGTCCATGCCCACGAGGCCGATGATGATGCCCAGCACCACCATCGACAGCCCCTTGACCGCCGAGCCCTCCGAGATCGTCGAGGCCGCGACCAGCCCCATCAGCATCAGCGCGAAATACTCCGCCGAGCCGAAGCGCAGCGCGTAGTCGGCGATCACCGGGGTGAAGAGCGTCAGCAGCACGATGCCGAAGGAGGCGCCGAAGAACGAGGCAACCGTGGTCATGAAGAGCGCCACGCCGCCGCGGCCCTGCCGCGCCATCGGGTAGCCGTCGAGGCAGGTCACCGCGTTGGCGGGCGTGCCGGGCAGGTTCAGGAGGATCGACGCGGTGGAGCCGCCGTAGGTCGTGCCGTACCAGATCCCCGCCAGCATGATGAGCGCGGTGGTGGGCTCGAGATGGAAGGTCAGCGGGAACAGCATCGAGATCGCCGCCAGCACGCCGAGCCCGGGGATCACCCCCACCAGCGTGCCGAGGAAGGCGCCGAGAAAGCAGTAGAAGATGTTGGTGAGGCTGAGCGCGACGCTGAAGCCGAGACCGATGTTGGCGAGGAACTCCATCAGAACGGCCACCGCACCAGCGAGATCGGCAGCCCGAGCCCGACGACGAAGACCAGAGGCGCCATCAGGCACAGTGCCAGCGTCAGCAGCGCGAGGTTGACCGGCTGCACCCGCAGCTCGGCCAGCGACGAGATCACCGTGATCGCAAGGATCGCCGGCACCAGCCCGAAGGGCACGATGACCAGCGCAAAGGCGGCGATGCCGCCCAGCACGAAGAGCGGCGAGAAGATGCGGATGTCCGGGCGGCTGCCGGGACGGCGCAGCGCCTGCAGCGACAGCAGCACCCCGAGCCCGGCCAGCACCACGCCGAGGATGGCGGGGAACATCCCCGGCCCCATCCTCTGCAGCGTGCCGAGCGGATACTGGCTGATCGAGACATAGCTGACCGCGGCGCCCGTGAGCACCAGACCAAGCCCTCCGACCAGATCGGTGTAATCGATCCTTGTCATTCCGATTCCCCTCCCATTGCGGCCGTCCTCCCGGCCCCCCGTTGCCGGCCGTATCCCGGCGCAGCCGCAGGGCGCGCATCGCAAGATCGAAAACCGTTGCCCTATAAAAACTGTAAATATAACTTTATGTCAAATACCCATTGCGCCGGAGGGCAATATACCTTGCAGCGAAAAATATACTCTTGTTATCAATGAATTGCATGAAATACGACGGAGATGCGGCGGGACTTCAGGCGTCTCACCTGCCTCCCCAATAACACCTACCGTGGCGAGGCCGTCCTTGCGAGCCCGCCAATTCCCCGTCTTGAATCATTTTTATAGCTCATTATGGTCAGGCCCCGAGAGACCGCCTGTCGCGGTGACGAGGATCCCATGCGCAAACACCTGCCGCTCCTGACGCTCTACGTCGTCGCCGCGCTCGCGGGGGTCCTGTTCAGCCGCGTCGGCACGCCGCTGCCGTGGATGATCGGGCCGCTGGTGACCACTGGAGCGCTGAGCGCCTCGGGGCTCGTCACCGTCGCCGTTCCCATCCGCACCCGGCCCATCGGGCAGGTGACCATCGCGACCTTCGTGGGCGCGCATTTCACCCCCGACGCGCTGCATTCGCTGCTGCAGACCGCCCCGATGCTGCTGACGGTGAGCCTCTTCATCCTCGTCGCCGCCATTCTCGTGGCGCAGATCCAGCGCCGGGTCTACGGCACCAGCACGGTGACGGCGCTGCTGTCGGTGACGCCCACCTCGCCGGTCGAGGCCGGGGTGCTGGCCGAGCACATGGGCGTCAATCCCGGGCCCGTCGTGCTGGCCCAGACCGCGCGCATCGCGCTGGTGGTGACGGTGGTGCCGTTCCTGCTGCAGCTCGGCGCACCCCCCGGGGCCGCGCCGCTCGCGCCTGTGCTGCATCACGGCAGCCTGCCGGGGCTCGCGGTGACGCTGGGCGGCGCGCTGCTCGGGCCGGTGCTGTTCCGGCTGCTGCGCTTCTCCAACCCGTTCTTCCTCGGCCCGCTGTTCCTGGCGGCGCTGTTCTCGTCCGTGGGCCTGCCAAGCTACGAGATCCCGGGCCCGCTGCTCGCCATCGCGCAGATCGTGCTCGGCACGTGGCTGGGCTCGAGCTTCCGCCGCGAGCTTCTGGAACAGCGCGGCGCGCTGATCGGCTCGGTACTGCTGTCCTCGTCGCTGCTGCTCGGGGCCTGCGTGCTGGGCGCCTGGGGGATCTCGGCGCTGTTCGGCGCCCCCTTCCCGACGGTGATGCTGGGCATCGCGCCGGGCGGTGTGACCGAGATGGCGCTGACCGCGGGCGTGCTCGGGCAGGACGTGGCGCTGGTCACCGCCATGCACCTCACCCGGATCTTCGTCATCATGCCCAACCTCGGCTGGATCGCGCGCGTGACCCACCGGCTCGACGGCGCCCGGCGCGGGCGCCCCGAGCCCGGAGAATGACGCCCACGACAAGGAGTCCCGCCATGCCCAGAGCCTTCGACGGCCTGCGCGTCATCGACGCCACCCACGTGCTTGCCGGGCCCTTTGCCGCGGATCAGCTCGCGGTGCCGGGCGCCGGCGTCATCAAGATCGACCGCCCCGACGACCCCGGCCAGGCCCGCCGGCGGGTCAGCACGACCTTCTGCTGGTTTCCGCCCGAAAGCGCGGTCACCGGCGGATCGAGCGACCACGCCTTGAGGCGCACCTGCCTCGAGATGCCGGTGATCAGCTCGAGCGCCTTGGCGCGGCTGAAGAAACCGCGGCTCGAGACCTTCTGCGGCACGCAGAGCACCGCGTTCTCGAGGATGGTCTGCATCAGCGGCAGCGCCTCTTGCTTGCGGTCCCCGGGCGCAAGGCCAATGGGCACGATGAAATGAGCGTAGGGGATCGAGACCACCTTCACCGGGTCGTGGCCTCGCCCGCGCACCGCAGCCGCAGGCCCCGTTGCGCGCGGCAAGCGGGCAAGTGGCTGGACACATGGGGAAATTTCCCGGGGCCCAAAATCTCGACTAAAAGAGTCACATTTAAAACCTGACAATTGCTGTCAACTATATGGTTTTATTGGATTTTCTGTTGACGCCACCGCGGTTTGCAGATACTTCATCCTCAACAGCGACGCATCTATCGACCTAGCAAGGCAGCAACCCAGCTTTTCGCCAGGCAGCCACCCAGCAAGGCAGACAGACAGCGCAGCCAACGGACGAGGCGGATCCACGATCCGCCTTTTTCCGTTTCCGGGGCCCCCAGTCCGGCCCGCCGCACGATCCCGCCGCGACTCCGGGCAGGATGCCCCTGAGCCGACAGGACGACGGTCTCCGAGGATGACCGCCCCCGGACCGGACGCCCGCCTCTCGAAGCCCGCCACGATTTGCTGTTTAATACCAGTTCCAGCCGACCGGACGGCGCCCCCCGGAGCACCCCGCATGGCCCCCATCGAGTCCGGTCCCCCTCTCCGGGACCGTCAGCGCATGACCGAGCCCCGCACCCAACGCCGCACCGCGACCGCGCTGGCGCTGGTGGCGGCGGTGCTGATGGCCTGCACCGACCGGTCCGCGCCGGATCCGGAGGCGGTGGCCGACGGGCAGGACTGGAAATTCGCCGAGGAAGTGCCCGACGCCTACCGCGAGGCGTCGCTCAACATCGCCGACGGCGGGCTCTACAGCATCAACCCCGACGGCACCAACGACGCCCCCCTCACGCCCGGGGAGGTGCGCAAAAGGCTTACCGGGGAACGGCACCTGATCCTCGTGCATGGCACGCTCTACGATCCGGTCGAGACCGGCTTTGCCAACCCCCATCTCACCATCTACCAGGTCGCGCGCCAGCAGGTCTCGGGGCGGGTGGCGCTGGCGGGCATCGGCTGGCGCTCGGGCGGGCACGGCATCGGGGGCTATCTCGACGCCTGGAAGGACGGGCGCGGCGGCCCCTACGGGCTGGCCACCGAAAACGCCATCGAGGCGGCGAGGCTCCTGGCCGAGGCGCTGCCGCCGCCGCCCGCCAGCTACGATTTCATCTGCCACAGCATCGGCTGCGACATCGTCCGCCGGGTGCTGCAGTCGGACGTGGTGCGCCCCGGCCACGTGCTGATGCTGAGCCCCGACACCGACTACGCCGAGATGGCCCGCTGGGCCGAGCGGACCGGCACGCCGGTGCTTCAGGTCACCGCCTCGACCGACGGCGTGCTCGGCTTCGGGCAATACGCCGCGCGCAACAGGGCCTTCGCCCCGCCACGCGAGCAGGGGCCGTACCGGTCGCTGCTGGTGGACGTGGCGCACTACGTCCCCGACCGCTCGCGCTGGAGCCTCAACTACTGGAACCCGCGCCGCTACCTCGACCACATGGCGCCGCTCGAGATCCCGGCGCTGGGGAAGAGCTCCCCCGCCTTCCTCGCGTCGTGACGGGCGGGCATGGCCCCGCCCGCCGCCGCATCAGCGCGCCAGTCCCATGGCCGCCAGACGCTGTGCCGAGGGCAGGATCTGCGCCTTGTCGCGCAGCTCGAGGATGAGCCGCGCGCGGCCGTCGAGCGGCGCCACCGCATCGAAGACCGAGGCCCAGTTGATGGTGCCGAGCCCGATGCCCCAGTGCCGGTCGGCGTAGCCGTCCGCATCCTGCAGGTGCACGTGGCGCAGCCGCTCGCCGGCGCGGCGGATGTAGTAGTCGACCGGCGCGGCGCCATGGGTGCCGTGGGCATAATGGGCGTGGCCGGTGTCGACCGAGACCGCCACCGCGTCGCTCGAGAAGCTGTCGGCGAGCAGGCAGCGCGCATCGGTGTCCTTGTCCTCGATGTTCTCGATCACGAGGGTCACGCCCAGATCCTCGGCGCGGGTCACCGCCGGGGCGAGGGTCTCGTGCACCAGCGCCACCACCCGGTCGCGGGCGTCGGCGTAATTGTCGAGGTTGTTGTAATCCCACGTGGTGTAGGGGCTGTGGATCACCATCTGCGTGGCCCCGAGCGCCTCGCAGACCTCGAGCCCCTGCAGCAGGCGCTTCGTGACGATGGCGCGGATCTCGAAATCGAGGTTCGCAAGGCTCAGCCCCCAGAACGGCCCGTGGATCCCCAGCCGCCCCTCGTAGCCATCTAGCAGCGCCCGGGCACGGGCCACCAGCGGCTGCCAGTCGCCGCTGAGCACCTCGGCGGTGGTGAAATCCTGCAGCTCGAGGTCGCGCTGGTCGGCGAGCACCCAGTCGCGCAGCGTGTCGAGCGTGTCGAGCGGCATTGCCGCTCCGAGAAGGGGGAGAGAGGTCATGTCGGCTGTCCTGAAGAGTCAATGTGTCCGTTGCCCGTTCGGCAGGCAACGCCGCCCTGCTCTAGGCAGGCCGCATGACGCGTTCATGACGGACACGAGCAATTGTCGGCCAGCTGAGCAATTGTCGCATTAGCGTCGTCAAACGGTCGCTCAGCTGTCGTGAAGCGTCGCTTTATGGCCTTCATCGCGGATGCCGCCCCACCCTTTTGCATCCGTCGAGCCAGGATCACCACCCCGGTATCGGACCGGGACGACAGGAGACAGGACATGATCATACTCAACCGCCGCCACGCGCTTGGCCTGATCGCCGCAGGCACCGGCAGCGTCGCGATGCCCGGGCTGCTGCGCGCCCAGGGCGCCCGCCCCTCGATCACCATCGCCGTTCAGAAGATCACCAACAACAACACGCTCGATCCGTGGAACGAGCAATCCAATGTCGGCGAGCGCGTCTTCTTCCCGAACCTCTGGGAAAGCCTCATCGGCCGCGACTGGATGGGCACCCAGGGCCCCGTCCCCTCGCTTGCCACGGACTGGAAACGTCTCGATGACAGGACCATGGAGCTGAAGCTTCGCGAGGGCGTCAGGTTCCACAACGGCGACGAGATGACCGCCGAGGACGTGGCCTTCTCGTTCTCGCCCGAGCGTGTCTTCGCCGATACCCAGCCGGTCGGCGGCAAGACCATCTTCGCCGAGGACTACAAGCCCGCGACCGCCAAGGACCTGCCGCCGAACGTGCCCGGCATCGGCCGCCGCCTGTGGCCGGCGCTTGAAGGCGTCGAGATCGTCGACAAGTACACCGTGCGCTTCCACAACGCGACGCCGGACGTGACGATGGAAGGCCGCCTCTATTCCTTCGGCAGCCAGATCGCCAGCCGCCGCGCCTGGGACGAGGCCGCCTCCTACGCCGAGTGGGCCGCCAAGCCCGTCACCACCGGCGCCTACATGGTCGAGGAACACCGCCCCGACGTGTCGCTGACCCTCGTCGCCTTCGACGACCACTGGGAAGGCCGCCCGCCGCTCGAGCGCATCACCTTCGTCGAGGTCCCCGAGGTCTCGAGCCGGGTCAACGGCCTGCTCTCGGGCGAATACGACTTCGCCTGCGACCTGCCGCCGGACCAGATCGGCAACGTGCAGGGCCAGAGCGGTTTCGAGGTCCAGAGCTCGACCATCTGGAACCACCGCATCTCGGTGTTCAACACCCAGAACGACATCCTCGCCGATCCGCTGGTGCGCCGCGCCATGACCCATTCGATCGACCGCGACGCCATCGTGCAGGCGCTGTGGGGCGGCATGACCAATGTCCCCGCCGGTCTGCAGTTCGAGAGCTTCCGCGCCTCGAACATGTTCGTCGAGGGCTGGGCCGCGCCCGAATTCAACCCCGAGCTCGCCCGCGACCTGCTCAAGCAGGCCAACTACAAGGGCGACCCGATCCCCTATCGCCTGCTCAACAACTACTACACCAACCAGGTCTCGAACGGTCAGATCATGGTCGAGATGTGGAAGCAGGTCGGTCTCAACGTGCAGATCGAGATGAAGGAGAACTGGGGCCAGATCCACGACCCCGAGGGCATCAAGGGCGTGCGCGACTGGTCGGCCTCGAACACCATCAACGACCCGATCACCCCGATGGTGGTGCAGTTCGGCCCCAACGGCGAAGTCCAGCAGAAGAAGGACTGGTCCAACGCCGAGCTCAACGAGCTGTCCGTCGTGATGGAGACCTCGACCGACCAGGCCAAGCGCAAGCAGGCGATCACCCGGATGCTCGAGATCGCCGAGCGCGAGGACCCGGCCTACCAGGTGCTGCACCAGAACGCCGTCTTCACCGGCATGCGCTCGGACCTGAACTGGAAGGCCGCCCCCGCCTTCGCGATGGATTTCCGCGCCTCGAACTGGAACGCCTCGCAGGGGTAAGCCCCGCCTGACGCACCCCCGGCGGATCCGCGCGATCCGCCGGGGATTTTCGTTGCGGCCCGTTGTTGCCGGCCCGCCCGGCGGCGCCGGACAGACCGCGACCAGCCCAACAACAGGAGATGTCATGACCAAGCTCGTCGAGATCCGCGACCTGCGCGTCGCCTTCGACGGCGTGCCGGTGCTGCACGGGATCGACCTCGACGTCGCCCCGGGCGAGGCGCTCGGCCTCGTGGGCGAAAGCGGCTGCGGCAAGTCGGTGACGTGGCTCGCGGCGCTGGGGCTGTTGCCCGAGAAGGCCCGCGTCAGCGGGTCGGTGGTGCTCGAGCACCGGACGCTCTCGAACGCGCCCCGCTCCGAGCTCGAACAGGTGCGTGGCGGGCGCATCGCGATGATCTTCCAGGACCCGTCGAGCGCGCTCAACCCGGTGATCCGGGTCGGCCGCCAGATCTGCGAGGCGCTGCGCCTGCACCGGGGGCTTTCGGGCAAGCCCGCGCAGGCCGAGGCGCTGCGGCTGATGGACATGGTCGGCATCCCCGACCCGCGCCGCCGTTTCAACCTCTACCCCCACGAGTTTTCCGGCGGCCAGTGCCAGCGCCTGATGATCGCCATGGCCCTGGCGGGCGAGCCCGACCTGCTGATCGCCGACGAGCCCACCACGGCGCTCGACGCCACGATCCAGGCCCAGATCCTCGACCTGCTGGCGACACTCCGGCGCGAGACCGGCATGGCCACCGTCTTCATCAGCCACGACCTCGGCGCCGTGGCGCAGGTCTGCGAGCGGGTCTGCGTGATGTACGCGGGCCGCATCGTCGAGGCGGGCCCTGTGGCGCAGCTCTTCGAGGCCCCGCGCCATCCCTACACCCGCGGGCTCTTCGATGCGATCCCGCGGATGGACGGGCCCCGCGCCCGGCTCATCCCCATCGACGGCACCGTGCCCGACCCCCGCGCCCTGCCCGCCGGTTGCGCCTTTGCGCCGCGCTGCGCGCGCGCCCAGGCCTTCTGCCGGACCGAGCGTCCCGAGCTCCTGCCGCAGACCGACGGCCGGTTGCTGGCCTGCGCCTACCCGGTGCCGACCGCCCCCGCCGTCCCGCAACGCGAAAGGGTCTCCCAATGACCCCGATCCTCGAAGCGCGCGACCTCGTGCGCATCTACGAGACCCGCGAGGGTCTCTTCGGCAAGGTTACCCCGGTGCGCGCCGTCGATGGCGTGAGCCTCGCCGTCTGCCCGGGCGAAACGCTGGGCATCGTCGGCGAGAGCGGCTCGGGCAAGTCGACGCTGGGACGGATGCTGCTCGGCGTCGATCCCGCGCAGGGTGGCGAGGTCCGCTTCGGCGGGGCCCCCATGCCCGAGCGCCGCACCCCCGCGTGGCGGGCGCTCCGGGCCAGGATGCAGATGGTGTTCCAGGATCCGCTCTCGGCGCTCGACCGGCGGCTCACCATCGCCGACCAGATCCGCGAACCGCTCGACATCCACCGCATCGGCACCCCCGAGGAGCGCGCCGACCGCGTCGCCTCGCTGATGCGCAGCGTGGGTCTTCGCCCCGACCAGGCCGGACGCTACCCGCATGAGCTTTCGGGAGGCCAGCGCCAGCGGGTGGTGATCGCCCGCGCGCTCGCCACCGATCCCGCGCTCTTGGTCTGCGACGAGCCGGTCTCGGCGCTCGACGTCTCGATCCAGGCGCAGGTGGTGAACCTGCTGCGCGACCTGCAGGAGACCACCGGCCTCGCCATGGTCTTCATCAGCCACGACCTCAAGGTGGTGCGCAACCTCTGCGACCGGGTGGCGGTCATGTACCTTGGCCGCATCGTCGAGGAAGGCCCCGCCGAAGCGCTCTTCGCCCGTCCCCAGCACCCCTACACGCAGGCGCTGGTGTCCTCGGTGCCGGTGCCCGGCCGCCCTCTCGACAGCCGCATCATCCTGCAGGGCGAGCCGCCCAACCCCGCCGCGCGCCCCACGGGCTGCGCCTTCCACCCGCGCTGTCCCGTGGCCGAGCCCATGTGCCGCGGCGCCGTCCCCGGTCTGCGGGTGACCGCCCCGGGCCGCGCCAGCGCCTGCCACCTCGTCGCGGGCGACGCCCCCGCCACCGCCGCGTGAAGGAGCGACCATGATCCGCTTTCTGTCCATCAGACTGCTGCGCGCCGTGGTCACCGTGCTTGCGGTGATGACCTTCGCCTTCGTTGTGCTGCGCATGTCCGGAGACCCGGCGCAGGTGCTGCTCGGGCCCGACGTGCCGCAGAACGTCATCGACGATTTCCGCGCCGCGTGGGGGCTCGACCGGCCGCTGGCGCAACAGTACCTCTCGTATCTCGGCCAGATCGTCTCGGGCGATTTCGGCATCTCGATGCGCGACCGCTCGCCCGCCTTCGAGCTGGTGATGGAGCGCCTGCCCGCCACCCTGCAACTGACCGTGCCGGCGCTGCTGCTGCAGCTCTGCATCGGCATCCCCGCGGGGATCTACGCGGCGCTCCACCGCGACAGCCTGATTGACCGCGGGGTGATCCTGCTGGCCGTCGCGGGCTTCACCATCCCGTCCTTCGTGCTGGGCCTCGTGCTGGTGCTGATCTTCGCCGTCACCTTCTCGATGCTGCCCTCGGGCGGCTTCGGTAGCGTCTGGCACGGCATCCTGCCCACCATCACCATCTCGATCGGCGGCATCGGCATCCTCGCCCGCTTCTCGCGCTCGGCGATGATCGAGGTCATGGGCCAGCCCTACATCCGCACCGCCTCGGCCAAGGGCGTGAGCTGGCGCCACGTGATCTCGCGCCACGCGCTGCCCAACGCCGCGGTGCCCATCGTCACCATCGTGGGCTTCATGGTGGGCTCTCTGGTGGCGGGCGCGGTGGTCACCGAGACCATCTTCAGCTGGCCCGGCATCGGGCGCCTGCTCATCGTGTCGGTGAGCAACCGCGACCTTGCCGTGGTGCAGTGCATCCTGCTGATGATCGCCGCCGTCATGGTGGTGTCCAACCTGATCGTCGACCTGCTCTACGGCTGGCTCGACCCGCGCCTGCGCACGCAGGCCGCCCACTGACCGGAGGCCCCGATGACCCTCGCCCTCGACGAGACCCGCCCCCGCCGCCCTGTCCTGTCGCGCCTCGCGGCGATCCCCGCCACCGTGGGCTTCGGCTTTCTCTGGCTCGGGTTCATGGCGGTCTGCGCGCTCTTTGCCGACCTGATCCGGCCCTATGACATCACCCAGATGGACCTGATGGCACGCCTCGCACCCCCCGGCAGCCCTGGACACTGGCTGGGCACCGACGAGCTTGGCCGCGACGTGCTCTCGCGGCTGATCCAGTCGATCCGCGTGTCGCTGGTGATCGCCTTCGGCGCCACCATCCTCTCGGCGCTCTTCGGCACCACGCTGGGCTTTCTCGCCGCGCAGTTCCGCGGCTGGGTCGAGCATCTGGTGGTGATGCTCGCCGATTTCCAGGCGGCGCTTCCCTTCCTGATCATGTCGCTGGCGGTGCTGGCCTTCTTCGGCTCGTCCATGTGGCTGCTGGTCTGCCTCATGGGCTTCTACGGCTGGGAACGCTACGCCCGCATCGCCCGCGGCCTCGCCATCTCGGCCGGCGCGCAGGGCTACGCCGCGGCGGTGGTGCAGCTCGGCGCCACGCCGTCGCGGGTCTACCTGCGACACATCCTGCCCAACGTCGCCTCGACCCTCATCGTGTCGATGACCCTCACCTTCCCCGAGATCATCCTGATGGAATCCGGCCTTTCGTTCCTTGGCCTCGGCGTGCAGCCGCCCGAAAGCAGCCTCGGCAACATGGTGGGCTTCGGACGCGAATATCTCACCACCGCCCCCTGGGTCATGCTTGCACCCGCGGTGGTCATCATGCTCACCACCCTCTCGATCAGCCTCGTCGGCGACTGGCTGCGCGACAGGCTCGACCCCACGATCCGCTGAAAGGACCCCACCCCATGACCAAGATCACCGGCCATCGCGGCGCCCGCAACCTCTGGGCCGAGAACTCGCTCACCGGCTTTGCCGAGGTGGTGAAGCTGGGCGTCGACGCGGTGGAGTTCGACGTTCACCTGACCGACGCGGGCGAGCTCGTGGTGATCCACGACGCCACGCTCGAGCGCACCACCCACGGCACCGGCGAGGTCCGCGCCCTGTCGCCCGAGGCCCGGGCCGCGACCCGGCTGAAGGACAGCACCGACGCGATCCCGACGCTCGACGAGGTGCTGGCGGTGCTGGCCCCCGCGGATGGCATCGACCTGCATGTCGAAATCAAGCTCGACGCGCAACGCAGCCCCTACCCCGGCATCGCCGAGGCCGTGTCCGACCGGCTGCGCGCCCACGGGCTCGAGCAGCGCGCCTTCCTCACCTCCTTCGACCTCGGTATCCTCAGCGACTGCCGCCTGCACGCGCCGCAGGTGCGCCGTCTGGTTTCCGCCGATGCGGACTGGGTCGGCCGGCAGGGCGGGCTCGAAGGCTTCGCCGCCGCCGTGTCCGACCTGGCCGAGATCGTGGCGCTGCGCCACGATTTCCTCGCCGCCAACTGGGACGAGGTCTGCCGGCTCTGGCCGCGCGAGCGGCTCTGCGCCTGGACGGTGAATGACGCCGAAACGATGCGGGCCTGGCTCGACCGCGGCGTCGGCCACCTCACCACCGACGCGCCCGACGTGGCGCTGGCCCTGCGCAAGGGGGTGCCCGCGTGAACGTGCTGACGCTTCCCGAAGCAGGGACCGCCGCGCCACTGCCCAGGGGGCTGGTGATCTTCGACTGCGACGGCGTGCTGATCGACAGCGAGCTCATCGCCTCGCGCCTGATGGCCGAGGCGCTGCGCGCCGCCGGGGCCGAGATCACCGCCCACGACGCGCATGTGCGCTTCACCGGCGGCTCGCGTGGCGAGATGCTGCGGATCTGCCGCGAGGACTACGGGCTCCACGATCCCGAACCCGCACTCGCGGGCTGGGAGGACCGGCTCTTCGCCGCCTTCCGCGCCGAGCTGAAGGCGGTGCCGGGGATCGAGGCGCTGGTCGCCGGGCTCGACCGTCCCGCCTGCGTCGCCTCGAACAGCCGCATCGCGCGGCTCGAGAACTCGCTGGGGCTGCTGCCGCTGCACGCGATGTTCGGCGGCCATGTCTATTCCGCCGAGATGGTCGCCCGCCCGAAGCCCGCGCCGGATCTGGTCGAGCACTGCCTCTCCCGCATGGGCGTGCCGGCGCAGGAGGCGGTGATGATCGACGACAGCCCGCACGGCATCGAGGCCGCCCGCGCCGCCGGGGTCGCCGCCATCGGCTTCGTCACCCCCGGCGACCCGCGCGACGGCCGCGCCGAGCTGCTCCTTGCTGCCGGGGCCGTCGCGGTGGTCCAAGGCGCCCCGGCCCTCGCGGCACTGCTCGAGGCCTGAAGGCCGGGCGGGCGGGCCGTGAAAATGCGGCCCTGCGCGATGCCAGCCCGGTTCCCCGCGCGGCATCGCGCGGGGCATGGTGGTGCTGGCCTTCCCCCCCGCCCCCGCCTCGATGGGACCGTGGGGTGGCAACATCCCCGTCGTCGACCCCTCCCGCCATCCCGGCGAGCGCCGCCTCGACCGCATTTGGGTGCTGGTCGGCGCCATCGCCGCGCTGTCGGACAAGGGCGTGCGCATCCCCCGCGAGCGGCGCTTCGGCAATCGCAACCGGAGCGCGGCAAAGGGAATTTCCATTCCCGCCAGGCTGGTGGCAGAGTTGCGGGAGATCACAAACCTGCCCGAGGACTTCTGACCATGCCCGAGATCGTCATCATAGGAACCGGCATCTCCGGTGCCGCCGCCGCCTGCCGCCTTGCCCGCGCCGGCCACGACGTGCTGCTGCTCGACCGCTACGCCCCGGCCGCGATGGCCTCGGGCTGGACGCTCGCGGGGGTGCGCTGCTCGGGCCGCCACCCGGCCGAGCTGCCGCTGGCGCAGGCCGCGGTGACCGAGTGGCAGACCCTGCACGAGGATCTCGGTGCCGACCTCTTCTACCGCCGCGAGGGCAACCTGCGGCTCGCCCGCACGCCCGACGAGGTGGCGGTGATCCGCGACATGGTCGCCGACCAGACCGCCGCCGGGCTCGAGCTCAGCTTCATCGAGGGCAAGGACGTGCAGGAGATCGCGCCCGCCGTCTCGCCCTCGGTGCTGGCCGCCAGCTGGTGCCCGGGCGACGGCCATGCCGACCCGCACGCCTCGGTCGCGGCCTTCATTGAGGCCGCCGCCCGCGCCGGAGCGCAGACCAGCTGGGGCGAGGAGGTGACAAGCCTCGACGTCGAGCACGGCAGGATCACCGGCGTGACCACCACCGCCCGCAGCATTCCCTGCGAGCGGGTCATCCTTGCGGCAGGCGTCTTCGCCGACAAGCTGCTCGCCCCCCTCGGCCTGTCGCTGCCCTACCTGCTGCGCGTGGTCACCGTGGTGCGCTCCGAGCCGCTGCCCGAGCGCATCCTCGCGCCGGTCATCGGCGTCGCCAACGCCGATTGCGCCGGGCGGCAGGAGATCGGAGGCCAGTGGCGCGCCAGCACCGGCGTGGGCCCGTGGGACGGCAATTACGACGACAGCACCGGCAAGCCCGAGATCCGCCCGACGCTCGCCTCGGTACGCGACGTGATCGACCGCTTCGGCACGGTGATCCCCGCCTTCAGCTCGGCCCGCATCCAGTCCGTATGGACCGGGATCATCGACACCACCCCCGACGCCCTGCCGGTGCTCGACACGCCGCAGGCGGTCGAGGGCCTCGTGGTGGGCGCGGGCTTCTCGGGCCACGGCTTCTGCCTCGGCCCCGTCACCGGCCGCATCCTCGCGGCCCTCGCCACGGGCGACCCCGTGGACCACGACCTCGCGCCCTTCCGTCTCGCCCGCTTCGAGGGCTGGAACGGCCGGGCCGAGGCGCTGACCCTGCACGGCTGACGCCGGACGGGACCTCTTGACCGAACGGTGACCCACGTTCGACGCGCACGAAACCGGGCGGCCACAGGCCGGCCCGGACAAAGGACCCATGCGCAATGGCCTGACGAACTGGCGTGACGTCCGGCGGCACCTTCACCGATGTCTGCCTGTTCAAGGACACGCGCCGAGAGCTGGCGCTCTGGAAAGTCTCCGCGACCTCGGACGCCCCCCCTGCCCCGTCAACCTTGCGCGATCACTCCAGCGTTTCGAGGAACCACGGCGCGATCGCCGCTGCGTCGATCTCGACGCCCAGCCCCGGCGCGTCGCTCGGGCGCAGGTGGCCGTCCCTGACCCTTGCCTCGGCCGGGTCGGCCACGAAGGCGTTCCAGCCGTCGTGGTGGCGAAAATAGGGGTAAAGCTCCATGATCGCGAAATTGGGCAGGGTCGCCCCCACCTGCAGCGCCGCCTCGGTGCTCAGCGGCGTGGCGCAGACATGCGGCGCGCAGAGCATCCCGAAGGCCTCGGCCATGGCGGCGATCTTCTTGGTCTCTAGCAGACCTCCGGTGTTGCCCGGATCGGGCTGCACGATGCTCACCGCGCGCGCCTCGAAGAGCGGCCGGAAGCCCTCGCGCGTGTAGTGACGCTCGCCCCCGGCGACCGGCATCGGCACGGCGCGCGCGACCTCGGCGAGCCCTGCGGTGTCGGCGGGGTCCACGGGTTCCTCGACGAAATAGATGTCGAACTCGGCGAAGCGCTCGCAGAGCCGGATCGCCTCGGGGGCGATGACCCCGCCCGACAGATCCAGCATCAGGTCCACGTCCGGCCCCACCGCCTTGCGCACCGCCCGCACCCGCGCCACCGCGAGATCCGCCGCCTCGCGGGTGATCTGCCGGTGGCTGACGTGGCGCATGTTGCGCCCCACCATCTGACCCAGCGGGTAGAATTTCAGCGCGGTGTAGCCGTCCTTGAGCGGGCGCTCGGTGGCGCGGGCGAAGTCGTCGGGCTCCTGCGAGGCCTCGTACCAGCCGTTGGCGTAGCAGCGCATCTCGTCGCGCACCGGCCCGCCCATCAGCCGCGAAACAGGCACGCCCAGCTCCTTGCCGAGCAGGTCCCACATCGCCATCTCCAGCGCGCTGGCGGCGGCATGCACGATGGTGCCGCCGTTCTTGCCCCAGAAGGTGTGATCGTGGCAGTCGGCGAGGAAGGCCTCGATGGCCCCCGCCTCGCGCCCCAGCAGCAGCGGCGCGAGATCGCGGATCAGGCCGGCGGCGGCCGGGGCGCCACGGCCATAGGCCACCCCCGCCTCGCCCCAGCCCTCGAGGCCCGCGTCGGTGCGCAGCCGCAAGAGGATCGGCTGCAGCTTGCCGGACTGGCCGCGGTAGATGTCGATGGCGGTGATCTTCATGGGTCTCTCTCCGGTCTGTCGTGTCAGGCTCAGAAGCGGCTGGCGCGGAACGGCCGCAACTCGGGCGGCGGCTCGCGCCCCGCCAGCAGGTCGGCGGCGAGCGAGGCCGTGCGCGGGGCGCCGCTCAGGCCCCAGTGGCTGTGGCCGAAGGCCAGCACCGCGTTGGCGGCGCGCGGGGCGCGGTCGATGACCGGCAGGCTGTCGGGCAGCGACGGGCGGTTGCCCATCCAGCGGCTGCTCACCGGCCCCAGCGCGCCCTCACGGAACATCTGCCGCGCGCCCCGTGCCAGCGCCTCGGCGCGGCGCCAGTTGGGGGCGGTGCCGGGGCTGTCGAGCTCGACCGTGCCGGTGACCTGCAGCCCCATCTCCATGCCGGTGGCACCAAAGCCCCGGGTGCCGTTCATGATCTTGTGGTTCAGCCGCACGTCGCTTTCGCCGAAGACCACGTGGTATCCGCGCTCGGCCACCAGCGGCAGCCGCGCGCCGAGCTCGGCCGCAAGCCCCCCCGAGCCGATGCCCGCACAGAGCGCCACGCCCCCCGCCGCCACCTGCCCGTCGCCGGTGTGCAGGGCGACAACGCGGCCGTCGCGCAGCTCGAAGCCCAGCACCTCGCTGCGCAGGAAGCGCCCGCCGCCGCGCTGGAAGATCCCGAAGAGCGTGTCCACCAGCCGCTTCGGATTCACCGTATGGCCGTTGCCGGGCAGCTTCAGCCCGCGCCGGAAGATGCCCGCGAGGTCGGGCTCGATCTCGCGGATCCGCCCCGCGTCCAGGTCCTCGGACGGAACCCCGAGCGCCTCGCGGATGGCGGCGGCGGCAAGCTCTCCCCTGCCCTGCTGGTCGCCTTCATA
This sequence comes from Salipiger sp. HF18, assembly GCF_011806505.1. Lineage (NCBI taxonomy): Bacteria > Pseudomonadati > Pseudomonadota > Alphaproteobacteria > Rhodobacterales > Roseobacteraceae > Salipiger > Salipiger sp. HF18. Next base: position 28,822 of record NZ_JAATOS010000017.1, read on the forward strand.
GAGGTAGAGGTAGCCGTCCTCGCGCAAGAGCCCCGCCGCCAGCTCGGGGCCGAGGGCGGCGCGGTAGGCGTCGAGACAGCCCGCGTGCAGGAACCGCATGCCCCGCGCCGAGGCGGTGGCCGCCGCCGCGCGGCTGCCGAGGATCCAGCGCAGGATCCACGGCACCGAGCGCAGCGCCCAGGACGGGCTCACCGTCACCGGGCCATCGGGGTCGGGGTACCACCTGGGGATCTTGCGCAGGATGCCGGGCATGGCGAAGGGGGTGCAGGTGTTGGGGCCGATGGCCCCGCCGTTGCCGTAGGAGCAGCCCGCCGCCGGGCCCTCGCGGTCGACCAACAGCACCGGCTCCCCGCGCCGTTGCAGCTCGAGCGCGGTCATCACGCCGACGATCCCCGCCCCGATCACGATCATCGGGGCCGCGGCGGACGGTGTCGTTTCGGTCATCTTGCGGGACTTTCCGGATAGGTCGCGCCCGGCTCGTGGCCACGGCGCCGGTCGAGAGACGCGCCGCTCCGGGCGCGCCCCCCTCGGGATCCTCGGATCCTTACTCGGTGAAGTGGGTGGCCTCGGTCACCACCGGGCCCAGCGACATCGCGCCCTTGAGCTCGTAGCCCCAGTCGAGCGCCGCCTTGCGGACCCAGACCTGCGCGACCTCGGCCATCGGCACGGCGCAGACCTCCTTGACGATCAGCTCCTGCGCTTCCTTCCAGAGTGCCAGCTGTTTGACCGGATCGGTCTCGACCCGCGCCGCCTCGATCTGATCGTCGGCGACCGAGCAATGGCTGAAGTTGGTCACCTGCCCGGGCGCACCGATGGCGCTGTCGGAGTGGAAGAACTGCGTCAGGTAGACGTCCGCCACCGGGAAGCGCGCGGCGCCGTACTGCACCAGCGGGCTCAGGTCCTGGCGGATCATCTGGTGCCAGGTCGCGTGCTCCACCGGCTCAAGCTCGAGCGTGATGCCGGCCTCCTCGAACAGCGACTGCAGCAGCAGCGCGTTGCTCTCGAGGCTGTTGAGCTGGCTCGCCAGCATCTTCACGGTCAGCCCGTCGCCGTAGCCCGCCTCTTCCAGCAGCGCCTTGCTGGCCTCGGGGTCGTACTCGTACATCCCCACGTCCTCGCTGAACCCGAGGTTGTTAGACGGGATCACCGACTTGCCGGGGCGGGTGAACTCGGGGCCGCGGTACTGCACGAAGATGTCGGGGTTGACCGCATGGGCCACCGCCTGCCGCACCTTGATGTCGTCGAAGGGCGCCTGCGTCACGTTGATGTTGAGCAGCGAAAGCTCGGCCGGGTCGAAGATGTCGACCGCCGCGCCCTCGATGGCGCTGGAGCGCGCCAGCCACTGCTTGTCGGCAAGGCCCTTCGAGGCGTCGATCTCGCCCGAGACGAAGGCAAGGTCGCGGGCCGAGGACGAGGTCAGGAAGCGGTAGACCACGGACTCGAGCTGCGGCGCACCACGGAAGTAGTCGGCATGGCCCTTGAAGGTGGCACTGACCCCGGGCTCGACGCTGTCCAGCTCGAACGGGCCGAAGCCGATCGGGTTGCGGGCAAAGCTCTCGCCGCGCTCCTCATAGGCCGCCTTCGAGACGATGAAGCCGCCGGCGTAGTTGGCGAAGATGCCGAGCACGCTCGGGATCTGGTTCTTGAGCGTGACCTTGACGGTGTAGGGATCGACCGCCTCGACCGAGTCCACGGCGGCGTAGTCGCCCGAAAAGGCCGAGGTGTCGGGGTTCATCGCCTTCTCGATGCTGAACACGACGTCATCGGCGGTCACCTCGCCGTAGCCGCCCTGCCACTGCACACCCTGCCGCAGGTGGAAGGTCCACTCGAGCTTGTCGTCGGTCGACTCCCAGCTCTCGGCAAGGTCCGGCTCGATGCCTGCGGGGTCGGTGCTGCCCGGCTGGAAGCGCACGAGCCCGCCGAAGACCCACGCGGCCAGCGTCCGGTCCGAGGTCGAACTGGCGAAATGCGGGTCGAGGCTGCCGATGTCGGCGGCGTCGGCGCCCAGCGTCAGTGTGGTCTGCTGTGCCAGCGCCGGCACCGCGGTGAGCGCGGTCGCCGCCAGAAGCCCGGCGGCAAGGCCGGTGCGCATCAGTTTCGTGATCATGGTCAATCCTCTCTGTTGAAGGGTCGCGCGCCCCGGCTGTCCCGGGAACTGGCTGGTTGTTATGCTCTTGTGTCTCTGCCTTTGCGCTCCAGGGTCCGTCAGGCCTCGCAGCGCACGAAGTGGTCGCTCCCCAGCCGGCCCCATTGCGCGGGCGGCGACTGGAAGCCCACCGGCTTGATCGGGCTCGTGGGCTTGTCCTCGGTCAGGATCGGCCTGCGCGAGCCGCGCTGGTCCGGGTGGGTGATCGGGATCGCCGACAGCAGCCGCCGGGTGTAGGGGTGGCCGGGCTGGCGGATGACCTCGGGGGTGGGACCGATCTCGACGATCTCGCCGAAATACATCACCGCCACACGGTCGCAGATCCGCTCGACCGCCGACATGTCGTGGCTGACGAACAGGTAGGACACGCCCAGCTCTTCCTGCAGCCCGATCATCAGGTCGATGATCTGCCCCTTGATCGACACGTCGAGCGCCGACACCGCCTCGTCGGCGATGATGAGCTCGGGCTCCATGGCCAGCGCCCGGGCGATGCAGATGCGCTGGCGCTGCCCGCCCGAGAACTCGTGCGGCAGGCTGCCGGCGCGGGCGGGGTCGAGCCCCACCTTCTCCATCAGCCACGCCATGCGCTCCTGCGCCTCGGCGCCCTTCGCGAGGCCATGCACCAGCATCGGCTCGAGGATCGCGGAGCCCACCGACTGGCGCGCGTCGAGCGAGCCGTAGGGGTCCTGGAAAATCATCTGCACCTTGCGCCGCATCGCCGCCAGGCTGGCCTTGTCGCGATAGTCGATCCGCTGGCCCGCGACCCGGATTTCGCCGCCCTGCCGGGGCGCGAGGTCGATGATCGCCTTGCCGATGGTCGACTTGCCCGACCCGGACTCACCCACGAGCCCCAGCGTCTCGCCCCGCGCGATGCTGAGCGACACGTTCTCGACCGCGTGGACATTGCCCTGCACCCGGCCGAGGAGCCCGCCGTGCACCGGGAAGCGCACCTTCAGGTCGCGCACCTCGAGCACCGGGGCCCCTGCCCCGCCGGCCTCGGCCGCCGCGGGCAGCGCGCCGCCGG